>JANMVA010000397.1:0-2551 GCA_031392195.1 Saprospiraceae bacterium
AAGGAAAAACAATTACACAAGCACAACAATTGGAACAAGGAATGATTATCCAGACCACCTTTCTGGATGGCACCGTCAAAAGCAAAATAGAATGACAAAGAAGCAAACCGATTATGATAAAGCCATGCTCCAGTTGGAAAAACTTGTGGAGCGCATCCAGCAAGGCGAACTAGGTCTCGAAGAAATGAGAGGCGAAGTTAAATCCGCGTTGGAACTCATTAAAATATGCCGGGCGAAGCTGCGGGATATTGAGACGGATCTGGAAGAGCTTCTCGAAGAGGAGGAATAAGGGATAAGGAGTAAGGGATAAGGAATCTGGAAACAGATATTGCTTCAACTCAATAACCAATAACCAATAGCCAAGTTGAAAGGAAGACTGCATTCATAACAGTTGTTAACCCCGGGGTTTTCGCAAGTAATGCGAAACACAGGGGAGAGAAATTTCGCGCAGCAGGAAATTTCGAAGGGGCAAACCAGCAGGAAATTCCGAAGGGGCAAAAAAAAAGGTGGAAGCCGACCCGGCGGCCTGCGCTTCCACCAACTTCACCAGTTGAAAACAATCTTTATTGCTGCTTTGGGATCCGGAGCATTTGACCTGGATAGATCAGATTAGGATCTTTCAGCATCGGTTTGTTAGCCTCAAATATAGCATTAAATTTCATTGCATCGCCATAGTGTTCCTTGGCAATTTTTGACAATGAATCGCCTTTTTTGACCTCATAGAAAGTAGCCTGTGGCTCTTCTTTGACGACACTCATCCGGTCATCTACAGAAGATACACCCATGTTATTTCCTAATGTCAAAACGACCAGTTCTCTGGCTACCTGAGTTTCTGCAACTCCATAGACAGTTACTTTATCATCGTCGACATCGAGCGTCAGATTGGAAACAGGAAGGTTCAATGCCTGAACGGCTCTCATCATTGCATCTTTTTTGAGGCGATCGGCATCGGCAGTGGTCGGAGCTTTTTTTACTTCTTCTTCTTCGTTTTTATTGAAGATTTTAGCTCCTGCACCTTTTAAAAAGGAAAATAATCCCATGTTAGTGGTTTTTTGATGTTGTTAATTAAAATGCCCGGAAAGCCCGTGCTAACCAGCGCCCCTAAGTAACAAACCAGTCCTTAAAAAGATCATTCTATATCCTGATTTTTGCTCACGAGGTTGAATTCGTACCTGCAGGAAGACGGATCGACGTATATGAAAACTGAATATATTACCTTTGTACATCTATTTACCTGACAACCAGTGAAAAATAAGCCTGAGGCCATATCCATCGATGCGGGAAGAGAAACCCCATTGATGAAGCAGTACATGAAGATCAAGAGCCAGCACCCGGAGGCTCTGTTACTTTTCAGAGTAGGTGATTTCTATGAAACCTTTGGCGAAGATGCTATCAAAACGGCAGAAGCACTTGGCATCATCCTTACCCACCGTAACAATGGAGGTGTCAATATAGAACTGGCCGGCTTCCCCTATCATGCAATGGATATGTATCTGCCCAGGCTGGTCCAGGCAGGATATCGGGTAGCTATCTGTGAGCAATTGGAGAAACCATCCAAGGAGAAAAAGATAGTTGATCGCGGAGTGACCGAAATGATTACACCTGGTATTGCCACGGAAGATTCATTACTTGACCGAAGACATAATAATTACCTGGCTTCGATCCATTTTATTTCGCCGGATCATTTTGGTATCGCCTTTCTCGATATTTCTACGGGTGAGTTTGTCGTGAATGAAGGGGACCAGCGTGAGGTAGAGAAATTATTGCAGAGCTTCTCCCCTGCTGAGATTATTTTTTCAAAATCCAATAAGGATCGTTTTGAAAAATATTTCGGCACTTCATTTTATACCTTTTCACTTGAAGAATGGGTCTTTACAACTGACTACACAACAGAAAAAATACTCAGGCATTTTGATGTTGCCACACTAAAGGGATTTGGCATCGATCATTTGTATCATGCCCAGGTTGCGGCCGGAGCGATCCTTCATTATCTCGCATCTACCAAACAGGACGGATTAAAACATATCCGCACGATCAAACGGATCCAGTCAGAACATTACGTCTGGATGGACAGATTTACGATCCGCAATCTTGAACTACTGCAGCCATCGCATGAATCCGGAACAAGCCTGCTGGACATTCTGGATAAAACCATTTCGCCAATGGGTTCACGGCTGTTGAAAAGATGGATTGCCTTGCCACTGATCAGCCTCAAAGAAATCAACAACCGGCATGACATGGTGGCCTATTCTTTGGAACATCCTGATTGGACTACAGATCTGAAAGATCAGATCCGCATGATTGGTGACCTGGAAAGAATTATTTCCAAGGTTTCACTTTCGAAGATCAATCCGCGGGAGATGATCCCTTGGCCGTGAGTTTGCGCCAGCCGCCGGCCCGATTGTTCGCGATGATCGCGCGGAACATCGCGAGGAGGGCACGCTCGTTGATCGGCTCGTCCTGGTAGTAGGCCACGGCCCGACCCGTCTTGTTGTCGTGTCGAGAAGCCGATCGCCATCGACCGAGCCGGAGCTGCCACCCTGCTCGCGAT
>JANMVA010000416.1:0-5763 GCA_031392195.1 Saprospiraceae bacterium
GCATTTCCAATGGCGACGTCGGGGTGTGCTTGTCCGATCCAAGACGCGACGGTAGCATGCGCGTTTTTTTCCAGCAGGGGGAGGACGTGAGAAGCATTTCGGCGGCGCGCCTGTCCCATGTGGAGACGGCATTTGTCAATATACCAGCCGTGAATTTTAATTTTCAGATTGGAGAGTAGCACCAGGTTCGAAACACGTGATTCCTGATTCTCTGACTCGATTAAGAGGGACTGGACTTTACCTGATTTTTTACGGCTCCTGGTAATGTGTCTTTCTTCGATGAATTTTTGAAATTCAATAATCTCAAGCCTCAACAAGTCATGGCCTCCTTCAGGCAACATTTCTTTTACCCTGTCCAGAAGTTTAAAGGCTTGCAAATACAATCCTTTACTATACAGGATATGGGCGAAATCAATTTGTTCCCTGACCCTGATCGATTCGATATTCTCATGGATCAGCCTGAGGCTTTTCAAAACCTGAGTATAGAGGTGACGCTTGAGGTTGACAAACTTTGACTTGGGGATATCCCCGAGCTTTGACAGTACTTTTTCCTCATCATACTCCTCAGACTTGTCCAGGAGGTCAAATAAACGGACATAAAGTACATCTTCATTGCTCTGCAATCGCTGGACATAAAGCCTGAAATTCCGCTTTTCAGCCTTCGTCAGGGACTTAATAATCGTAAAAAGCTGCTCAGATTGGGCTATGGGCATAACAATAAACTATAGCACAAGATACACACTTACAGTTATTTACATATTTTTTCATCAATTTAGCAACAACGTAACAGGGTTTTATTGTTTTGTATCAAGACGGGGTCTCAAGGTAGCTTCGTGTCACATATTCAAATATTCATTTATCCATTATCATTCTAAAATCAAATCATTATCCTCTATGGCAAAGCTAAAATTCGAGTACATCTGGCTGGATGGTTATAAACCGGAGCCGAACATCAGAAGCAAAACGAAGGTCATCGAAATGGATAGTTTCAATGGCGATTCTAAAAAACTTCCTGAATGGTCTTTCGATGGCAGCAGCACGATGCAGGCTAACGGCCATTCCTCTGATTGCTTACTCAGACCAGTTGCAGCTTATGTGGATCCTCAGCGCAAGAATGCATGGCTGGTGGTTTGCGAGGTATACAATCCTGATGGCACTCCCCACCCTTCCAACATGAGGAGCCTGATCCCGAATGATACAGATGATTATTGGTTTGGATATGAGCAGGAATATGTATTGGAAAAAGACGGACTGCCACTGGGATTCCCTTCAAATGGATATCCGGCCCCTCAAGGACCTTACTATTGTGCCGTAGGTTATAAAAATGTTGCCGGTCGTGACATGGTAGAGGAACATCTCGATGCATGTCTTGATGCAGGATTAGGCATCACAGGAATCAATGCGGAAGTTCTGCTTGGACAGTGGGAGTTTCAGTGCTTTGCGAAAGGCGGCAAGAAAGCAGCTGACGAAGTGATTGTATCGCGTTATCTCCTGTACAGGATTTCTGAAAAATATGGCGTGAAAGTGAATATCCATCCAAAACCAGTATTAGGTGACTGGAATGGTTCAGGTATGCATGTCAACTTTTCAAATGGTGAAATGCGCGAAGAAGGTGGAAAGGATTATTTCGATGCGATCTGTGAAAGTTTCCGCTCCGTACACAAAGAACACATCGAGGTGTATGGTTCAGACAATCATCTGCGTCTGACAGGAAAACACGAAACACAGTCCATGCATACGTTCAGCTATGGAGTTAGTGATCGCGGAGCATCTATCCGTATCCCGGTTCATACGGCAACGAATGACTGGAAAGGCTACCTCGAAGACAGAAGGCCTGCATCCAATGCCGATCCCTACAAAGTAGCTGCCCGCATCATCAAAACCATCCGCGGCGCAGAGGTTTTAGTTTCATAGGATATATTCAAGGTATTTATACTTATAATTTTATTGCCGAAAAGGCTAAGCGAAAGTTTAGCCTTTTTTCGTTAAGCGTAGGTTGACCTATGTTTGAGTGTCTGCAAAACTGCGTTTTGCAAAAAGTGCAATGTCAAATTGCAAATCTGATAATACTCCAATAATCGTAAACATACCCTGAACTACTTATTGACATCCTCCGCCAAAAATATGTATCCCTTGCTGTACAATAACCTGTGCACCTGGCTGAAGAGATAAATGAGCGCATGATTGGTTTTGAGAAACCTGTATGATATGATTGGTACGAATGGTCACGACGTCTCCGGCTGAAGGAACACAATTACATGACCACGTAGAAGGTGCAGTCCAGTTTCCGGAAGAAAGAGAGTGAACTTGCCGAGCTGCGATGGTCACAGAATAATCTTCTATCTGCCCTACTCCATCCGGAGATGTTCCGGTTAGCAAACAAACAGAGACCGGTGGTGCGCTTGGATGTTCTGCTATAACTCTCAACCTTAATGGCTCACACATCACTGGTGGTGCTGCCGGAATTATAACTGTAGTTGAATCTATTCCTGTACCCAAAGAAGAAAGAAGCAATTCTCCCGAGTCATCGAAATCACTATCCCTGTTATAATCCAGGTAAACTTTGATCTGGTGTGTGTTAGTATAAGAACCGGTAACTCTTAAAAATATACTTTGTCCGGGATTGACAGTTATATGTTGATTGCATGTCCGGTCAATATAAAAAGCACCATCTCCTTGACTGGTATGAGAATACACCGAAAGCCCTCCAAACTCTACTTTTTGTATACCATAATAGATGGATAACCCATTCACTGCAGTTGGCTCACAAGCCATTGGAGGAACATCATTAAAATCTTCACTTATCGCATCAGAACTCAATAACCCAGGCCGAAATGAATTTAAAGCATTCAACATTCTGGTTTTCTGGCCTTCGGTAAACATCCACTGACAGTTGGTGTAGCTCATATAATTGTTCAATACCGTATAATTGAACATATCATCGACGATCTCATATGGATCACCGGTACATGGATTAATGTCTTCCTCACAATCAAAGGTGAAGCGGCAATTTTCCGTATCACATACTAAATCACCATAAAGCAGGCAATTTGGTTCTGAATCACAACTTTCCCAGGCATAAGCAAACGTATGATCTAAATTAAAATAGTGCCCAAGTTCATGGATGATTACCTTATTGAAACTATTCACTGCATCAGCACGTATAACGACACCATCTGTGAGGGCTGAGTTGTATTCCGGATAATAAGCATACCCTGCAATTCCATTCGGATCACCATCAATCATGTTGACAACCCAGATGTTGATGTAATCTGTATTAGGCCACCGACTTAATTCTTTTACATCTATTTCATAAGCACTTATCATTGAATTTGAATCAGTGGTGATGCCACCTGTTTCATAATTCGTCACCTCACTTCCATCAATCCGGATGATTCCATTTGTTGGAGTACAATCCGGAGATCGCAATGCGAGCTTAAATGCGAGATCGATATCAGCACCACCGTAGAAAAGTCCATCCTTCTGGAACGCGTCATTCATCAGTTCGATCATATTGTGGATCGAAGCATCTGTCGGATTATCCGGAGCTCCTATAGGAGTACCCGTATGGATGACATGAACAACAACAGGCAAGGTATCCAGTGGAGGTGGTGAAGCCCACAAAGAAGACGAAGAAAGAAATTGGATCGCGAAGAAGAGATACAGAGGGGCAAATGGAGCCTGATGAAGAGCACCAGTTCTTAACTTAAATAAAACCGACAAATGAACATTGTAAAACGAACAGCCCATTAATTCATTATTACTTATTTAAATGTATGGAAAAAAATAAAATAATTCTGGTTTTGGCAAAACAGAAAATTATTCCCTTTGTTTTGGACTCCGTCCAGGACACCATTCACGCCATCACCACATGACTTTCCCGCGGGGAATATTTCCGAAAGAGCTATTTTACCACCATGCTTGAAAATCAGCTTTTACTGATCATTGTGTTGCTGATGGTCGTTTCATTACTGTCCATCCTCAGCGAGAGATTGCGCGTCCCATATCCGATTTTTCTAGTGATCGGTGGCCTGGCAATAGGATTTATCCCCAATGTGCCTGACATCATTCTCAAACCGGACCTGATCTTCCTCATATTTCTGCCTCCGCTACTATTTGCTGCTGCATGGAATACTTCCTGGAAAGATTTCTGGGCATTCCGCAGAGGTATTAGCTTGCTGGCACTTGGCCTTGTCATCTTCACTTCGTTTGCCGTAGCTGTAGTGTCAGATGCCATTATTCCGGGCTTTACACTGGCACTTGGATTTGTATTGGGAGGGATCGTCTCACCACCTGATGCCGTTGCGGCCACTTCAGTCTTGCGAAAAATGAAAATGCCAAAGCGAGTCCTTTCTTTACTGGAAGGTGAAAGTCTCGTCAATGATGCAGCCAGTTTGATCGTCTTTCGTTTTGCACTGGTTGCAGTTATCACGAATCAATTCATGCTGATCGATGCAAGCATGGATTTTGCATTTGTAGCTATTGCCGGAATAGTTATTGGCCTGGTGATTGCATACATTCTCTATATTCTCCTGCGTTTTTTACCAACAACATCGAGCATTGATACAGCGATCACGCTGATAGCACCATACCTGATGTATATTATCGCAGAACATTTTCATGTTTCAGGGGTATTGGCTGTTGTTTGTGGCGGATTATTTCTCAGCGCACGTTCAACAGAAATATTTGATTACGAGACGCGATTACAATCACATGGTGCCTGGGAAACAGTAGCTTTCTTATTAAATGGTACTGTGTTTATTCTGATCGGATTGCAACTGCCGATCATCCTGACCGACATTGCTCCGGGTGAGATTTCCATGCTCATATTCTATGGCATTATAATCAGCTTTGTCACCATTATAGTGCGGATTATCTGGGTGTTTCCGGCTGCTTATTTGCCTCGTTTGATGAGTAAAAAAATCCGTGAGAAAGAACCTTATCCCCACTGGAAGTCTGTATTCATTGTTGCCTGGAGTGGTATGCGGGGTGTTATATCTTTAGCAGCAGCATTGTCCATCCCACTCACGATCAGTGCGGGTGAAGCATTTCCATATCGCAATGAAATATTGTTCATCACTTTTATCGTCATTCTCATCACACTGGTTGGGCAAGGTTTAAGCTTGCCTTTCATTATCCGCAAATTGAATATTATCGTTAAGTCAAATGAAGCAGAGCTGGATCTTGAAATTCAAACGCATCTGGTCAATGCCATCCTGGAACATATCGATCAGTACTACAGCGATGAAGTTCAGTCTGATGAAGCATTCAGGATGCTGCGCGAACGCTATGCTCATTTCCAGAAGTTGCAGGAAAAACAAATGAAGAAAAAGACCCCTCAATCCATTATCCCCAAGTATTTTGAGGCCTTACTCGAACTGGTCGAAGTGAGGCGAAAAGCATTGGCAGAATTGAAGGAAATGAATAAATATCCGGATGATCTGCTAAATAATGCTGAGAAGAGTATTGATCACGAAGAAGCGAGATTGAGAGTGCAGATAAAAACGGAGGAGTAGCACGGAAAAGAGAAAAAAGAGAAGAGAGAATCGATCAGGGATAGCTGGAACTTTTCCTATACATATGAATCCAAACTAGAATACTTAGAAAAAATGGTTACAATAAAAAAACCTGAAACGATCGATCAATATATCTCCGCCTTTCCACCGGAAATTCAAAAACGGATGGAGAAAATCAGGGCGCTCATTCATAAAGCTGCTCCTTCTATTGAGGAAAAAATCAGTTACGCAATCCCGGCATTCTTTC
>JANMVA010000434.1:0-3495 GCA_031392195.1 Saprospiraceae bacterium
GCTGTTCCTATCATTTATGGGGTTCGTCTCACCGGTAATCTAAATCCACAGCTTCGGATTGGTGCATTTAATATTCATTCACAGGACACTGAGACGAAGCAAGGGCAGAATTATTCAGCAGCTACATTTCAGCAACGGATAGGTTCGCGCTCATTTGTAAAAGGATTATTTCTAAACCGCCAGGGCTATCTTAAAACAAATGAAGTCAATGGTGATTATGGAAGAAATCTCGGAGGAGAATTTGAACGATTGACCGATGATGGCAAATGGCGCTTCCGGCTTGGCGGGCTCACTTCGATCAAGGAAAACTACAGCACAAAAAATAATCACCTGTATGGTCATGCTGCATATTCGGGACAGCGATTCCGAACAGTGCTGGAGATTCAGAACATGGGTGAAAATTATTTTGCTGACATGGGTTTTACCGGGAGACTTGAACAATACGATCCGGTTCAGAATCAAATCGTTCGGTTGGGATTTACGCAGATTTCAAACATGCTTGATTACTATACCTATCCGAAGAACAGCAAGAAGCTGGATTTTCATTGGTCAGGGCTGGAGAATTTTGTATACCTCAGTCCTGATGGGTCTATCAATGAGTGGTATACCCGGCTGCGGCACTTTTTCTTTTTCAAAAACACATCCACCCTTCGCTTCAGGCTCAATAATAATTTTGTTGATCTCATTTATCCGTTTGCCATCACTGAAGTTCCGCTTCCGGCTAAGAAGTACAACATGACTGAGTTCAATGTTCAATACAATACAGATACACGGAAGGATGTATGGTTTTTTCTTTATGCTGTCTATGGTGAATTTTTTGAAGGGACCAAGCTCACGACTCTCGCAGAAGTTCTCTTTCGTCGTCAACCCTGGGGAACTTTTGCTTTTGGGTTGGAACAAAATAATATCCGCATGCCTGTACCTTATGGCAATCTCGATTTAACGCTTGCAAGTGGAAGGATTGAAGTGAATTTTGCATCCAATATTTTCTGGACTACATTTTTGCAATACAATACACAGGCTAATAATTTCAATCTCAACAGCCGATTGCAATGGCGGTTTGCGCCGATGTCAGATCTCTATCTTGTCTATACAGATAATAACCGGGTGGAGCCTTCTTTTGGACCGAAGGATAAGACACTGGTGTTGAAGGTGAATTATTGGCTATCGCTGTAGCCTCCCGCATCCTTAGCGCAGCAGGGGGCATGGAGCATAGAGCATGGAGCATGGAGCATAGGGCATAGGGCATAGGGCATAGGGAAAATATAAAAGGTGGTTATTTGTTTTCCATTTATAAACCATCGGCTGCCTTTATACTTAACCACAAACCTATAATCATATAAGCCAGAATAAATCCTTTAGCAAATAAGACAACCCACACAGAAAAAATTCCTCCTACATCGTTTTGACCGGTGAAGATGTAATCAAACTGGCCGAGGAAGCTGAGAAAGAGAGCACCGGCACCAATGCCCCACGCTGCTATCATGTACAAAATCCCACGGCTATGATCGGTTTTTAATTTCCAGGCTGCCCATAATAATATGCCGCCGAGAATATAATCATCAAACCAAAAGAGGAATTGACTGATGTCAGTTAATTGGTGGAATCGTCTTACAGTTTCTGCAAGCGGAATGAAAATGCCCATGATGACAGCCATTCGAATTATCGTGAGGAAGGAATGTGAGATCATGCAATAAATATCGGAAAATACATTTCTTCAGAATTGCAGAAATTATTTCATTTAGGAGAGACGCAATCGTGATAGCTATCAGGATTGCCTCTCTACATGAGATAAAATCCCTGGATGCATATCAAGTTCTGTGATAGCTAATGATTTCGCTGATTTACGCTGACTCATTATTCTCCATGCCCCATGCTCCATGCTAATTAAACTTCCGAATATCCTGAACAGCCCATCCGGCTTCGAAATCGGCTTCATCGATGGTGCCATTCTCATCGGAGTCGTAGTCCATCAGGATTTTCCAGACACCGTTTTCTTTTCGCGATACAACATGAAATTGCCCGTAGCCGGAAGTAGGTGCGCCTGAAGGAGGATAGAAAGTGTATTTATAAATCCCTCTTTCCGATGCTGTGTTTTCGGAGGCGAATCTTTCAAAGAAATGAAATTCAATAGTCGTCCGGCCGCCATTGATCGCGTTACGGTTAAAGCTGCGCAGAACACCTTTTGCGTAACCGTTGAGATCTGACGTCGATTTGCCATTTCGACTGGCGCGCACAAAATGAGGTGAATGAAGCGACAAATATTTATCTGCATCACCCGTGGCATAAGCTTCTGAAAATGGGGTCCAGATATCTTTATTGATCTCGAGCAACCTGTTTTGATTTGTTTTCCATTTCTGTTGTCCTTCTTCTATTTCAGTCTCCAGGTTAGCATATACTCTTGCTTCCTCTAAATCTTCTGATGCGGCCAAAGCTTTGATTTTTCCAATGACCAAATATGCTTCTTCATAATTTCCCTTTGCGGCTAAGAAACGTGCCTTCTTCCAGAGATTCCATACGTGCTCACCACCTTCCAGGCTTTTTTCCAGCTTTGCTTCTGCCTCCTTCACTCTTCCGAACTCATGCAGCATGTCAGCTTCTTCTGCAAGAAAATACCAGCGCTCTTCTTCTGCCATGGAATTGATCAGCGTATCATAATTGGCTATCGCGGGTGCAATGGCATTTACATAAAATGGAACGATGACCTGCTTCATTTCCCATGTCATGACGATGGCGCCTTCTTCGATGCTGTAATCTTCTATATGGTATCGAAGCCGTTCCACAGGATTGATTAACTCTTCAACCCGCACATCCATCCTCACAGCATCATCCTCTTGCTTGTACAGGAAAGCTCCCCACTGTTCTGCATCAAAGTTGAAAATCGCAGTCCAACGTCCATCCTGTTTTGGGATCAGGAAAAAAGCGTACTCACCTGCAGGTAATTTTTTACCTCCGATAACTACCTCCGTCCCGAAGTTGACAATAGTCGAATGATTAGCACCTGCACGCCAAACTTTATCATATGGAACAATTCCGCCCCAGATGGTGCGACCACGGACTGCAGGTGCTGAATAATCTATCGCAACCTGGGTAAGACCTACGCGGTAATCAACGTAAGCTTTCGGGCTTTTCATCGCCCTGGGTGAGGTTGCCGAAGTGACCGTTGAAGGTTTCTCCGCTACGGACCAAGTAGGCCGCGTCGACATCGAGCAGCAGAACGTCGATTCCGCCGCCGCCGTAGAGCTGATCGCTGCCCTCCTGCCCTTCGAGCCGCCCTACATGCAGGCGGCCGGCATGACCTGCGATTTCGTCGGCCACCCCGTCGTCGCCGAGCGCCTCGCTACTCCGCGCCAAACACGCCACGAACTGCCTCGCGGTCAGGCACAGCCTCGTCGCCAGACGCTGCCTCTTTTGGCCGACGGATGAAGGCGCTTTCGTAGCGCGGCCAGATGTCTGTACGGTTCAAGCCCTTGGGCCGCTCGACCTTGAAGACCC
>JANMVA010000470.1:0-16431 GCA_031392195.1 Saprospiraceae bacterium
GCATTTCAAACCACTTCAGCGCATCGGCAGCGTTATCAAAAAAAGTGTAACTGAAATAATTCTTGTATCGTGAAAATTCTTCCCCAACAAAAATCCTTAAGTATAAATCTGAGTGAGTCCGTACCCCACCCCACTTCAATAGATTGATTCTGGTAATAATAAATATAGCTGCCACCCGGTTCGAAAGCCAGTATGTCAATGTCACCATCAAGATCAACATCCGTGATCGATGGAATATCATCCCATGAGATATAGATATTCGTCAAACCGGGTCCTGACTGAACCTGCAGATAATCTTTATCCCTGTCCATCAGTTTGGTAAATGACCATACATCATTGCTATACGATCCTTTATAAACAGTCACACCTGCTACACCTGTTGGAGATGAACTTGTGAAGAGATCTTCTACCCCATCGCCATCAAAATCTTTGACAATCACCCAGTCAACAAGTGGAGGAAAAAACTTTTCATGATCCCATGATTGTATCCAGCGACCTGAAGCGGGAAGCCTGACAAAAGCCCTGAGGATATTTCCTTGCCGGTCAAAGCTGATCATATCCTGGATACCATCGCGGTTAAAATCAATATTCGAAAACTGGGGTGCATTATAACCACCTGTCCACGGCATCGTCAATTCTTCATTTCCATCCGAAACAGGAATGTCGATACGCTGTTGTGCAAATCCATTGCTGAAATGGATGAAGAGGCAACACACCGGCAGGATTATTCTTTTTATGTTCATATTTGTCATCACGAAATTCAAAATTAAGGGATCGGCATCAAACGGAATGTCGGCTGATGCATATTAAGGTAAATAATCCGGTCACCCGGCAAGATTATGATAAAGGACTATAACGAGCGTTCTTATTCGATCCATCCTTCTTCGATCATCATGATCCTGCTCTTCTGTGGCATCACAGCATTATTTGGCGCACTGAGCTTTGCCTATATGTATACACGCGTGGACAAAGAAATGTTGAGCATCCGGCTGCCCTGGTTATTTATCCTCAACTCTATTATCCTTGCAGCCAGCAGCTATTTCATTCAGCAATGCCGGAAATACTTTCGTCAGAAAAATGAAAAGCTGATCGTTCGCTATGGCCTGCTGACAATTCTGGCCACTGTAGCATTTCTCATTTTTCAAGGCATCGCATGGAATCAAATGATGGAAAAACAAATTATGCCTGCCTCCAGTGGTGGTTATGGATATCTATACGCTATCTCCATATTGCACTTTCTTCACGTCGCTGCAGGTATCCCTTTTTTGGTTCGAATTCTATGGCCGCTTTATCTATCTGACAAGGAAGGAACTTCTGCTCTCTTTTTCCTTGACAACAGGCAGGAGAGAAAGTTGAAGCACACAGCGTGGTATTGGCACTTTATTGATGTGATTTGGATATACCTGGTAGCTTTCTTCCTCGTCAACAGTTTATTTTAAAAGAGGAAAGATCATCAGATCGCTAGAACGTGAGATCGTGAGAAAGTGAGAAACGTGAGACAACGAGACAACGAGACAATGAGACAATGAGAAAACGAGAAACTGAGAAAAAATGCTTCGACCTGCTTTCGCACATCCTCTTGCTACAGCAACCGAAAATGAGAGAATGAGAATCATGGAGCGAAAGGTTTCCGGGGTTGCATGAATGGAAAAGCGTGCATCGCTCTAGCTATTCGCAAACAGGGGCAGGGGTAGCGCCGTAAGAGAGAAACGAGAGAACGTGAGATAAAAAACCTGAATCACTCCATCACCCAATCACTCCATCACAAAATCTCAAATAGAATAATCAAATGAGCAAATCAGTAAAAAGCACATCACATTTTCACCTCATGAGTGCTTTGCCTTAAGATAACCGGTTCCTCTCCTGTAAGATCTACAATCGTAGAAGCTTCCTGCACACTATTGTCATCAGTAACAATAAATGAAAGTTGGTTTTGATATCGATTGACCAGTTCATCGCTATCCGAAAAATATTCTTCCACATCATCATCATTGCGAACAGAACTGACGATGAGTGGAATGTCGGTTACGCTCATGATCGATTTAATGACCGGATGTTGAAGGATACGCAAGCCGAGTGTCTTTCTTTTATTTTTTAGAAATGCAGGTGCTCTATGACCGGACTGAAGAATGAAAGTGAATGGTCCGGGAAGGTTTTTATTCAACATCCGGAAGACAGGTGTCGGCCATTGAATAAAATAATCGGAAGCCTGGCTCAGGTCTTTGCAAATAATACTCATCAGAGCATCTTTTGGATCAATATACTTGAGATTGCAGATGGTTTCAAATCCGGATTTCTCATTCGAGAGACAACAAAATGCATAGACTGAATCTGTTGGTACAATGCCGACATTCCCCCGCTTGAGTTCCTGGTGGATCTGTTCGATATGTTTCGGATGCAGGCCGTATGGAAGAGCTTCGATGACCATGGCACAAAGATGAGTATTAAGGAGGTGAATAAACGGATGAAATTGAGAAGGAACATCGGAAGCGTTTATGTATGTTGATTACAAGATTTGCCTCTGGGGGGACAATATATGAATATGGAAAACACATCAAGAGTCAATTAGATAAAGATCTAAGGATATTTTAAATATGATTTGTTCCTAAAATCTGACTCTTCTGTTTTACTAAAAAAATGCTTAAGAACCAATCACAGTAGGGATCTACGGATATTTACAATATGTTTTGCTTCGGATAAGGCTATCTATAATGGATCACAATAACTTCTAAAAACCAATATCAGAAAGGGTCAACGGATATTTTAGATATGTTTTGCCAAATAGGTTACCAGCAAAATTTATTTCGAAAAGCCCCTAAACCCAATACCAGAGGGCGTCTACGGATATTTACAATATGTTTTGTACCTGAAAATTTGTTCACTTCTCATCATGGCTAATCTAGAAGAATCAGGTTATGCTCTCGCAGATTTATAATCATAGTGGCGAGGGAAAAGTCAGGCCCGGTATTCGAATATTGTCGATAACACGGGGCGTGAAGAATCAGGAAATGCCATATCGGATATTGTCGATAACAGCGCCTCCTGAAGAGTTTAGTTCGTTCTATCGGATATTCGATAACAGCATCTCGGGAAGAATCAGGTCATGCCTTATCGCACTTCGTCAATAGGCTTTATCACGCTGAGACAATTTTATTGGATGAGCTTTTGGAAGTCAAGCCATTCTGCCTGGTTGGTGAGCTGTCGCACACGGTTACTGAGCTGTAGCAAGAGGATGCGGTATGCAGGTCGAAGTATGGATGAGCGATGGAAGTCGAACCATTCTGCCTGTTCCGCCGTTCCGCCTGGTTGGTGAGCTGCAGCCCGAGGACGAGCGATGGTAGGTCGAACCATTCCGCCTTTACGAAATCATCGACCTAAACAACCTCAGCGCCTTCATCTTCTCCTCATCAAGCGGATAAGAAATAGAATTCAACAGGTAATCCTTCTGCCACTTCTCCAAACCATTGGCCTCACTGCGCACATGATCCATACCCAATTCAAATGCATGATCTAGTGAATCAATAATTTCCTGCGGCACTTCATTTTTTGCAATCCACACAGCAAACACCATGGGCAAACCCGTCATCTCCTTCCACGCCGTAGCCAGATCATACGAATAGACATACTTCTCTTTATGCGCAAACACTTTATCCCCTATCATCAAACTCGATTCAGGCAATACACCATTTGATTCAAATGTAAAAGCCCATTCTTTTTTCCAGTGAAATTGTGCCAGCATCTGCAGAAGAATATTAGAGGTGCGCGAATGATTATCCAGCTTTATTTTCCTGATCTGCTCGATCGGTACCTGGCTCAACAGTACGACAGTTCCAACTTCTCCTTCTGCACCGATACAATACTTCCCTACAATTTTATGCTCAGGCATTTCATCCAGTGCACCCACAGGACATAAGCTGATGTCGACAAGATCCTCTTTAAACAAACGAGCACATTCAGCCGGAATGACATGATGAACTTCAAGCTGCTGATCAAGCCCGCTAAGGCGAAATCCCTCAGAGAATGGAAATGTATTAAGGTATTCAACAAGCGCTACACGGTAGGACATTTGTGTATGCGTCAGTTTAGAATTGGAAGTTCAAGATATCCGCGATACTCCGAATCCTCTTCGAAAGACTCATTGCTCCAGTCCTTCAACTCATGATAAAGTGTGTCGCGTTCCATGGGTATACGTCCCGCACTTTTAATCAAAGACACCAGCTCATATGTATTCATGGAGGGATTCTGTTCTTCTGATCCGGCCATGCTATAAATCTTCGTAGTGTCATCGATGGTACCATCGAGATCATCTACACCAAAGCTCATCGTCACCTGTGCCATATGTCTTCCCAACATCGGCCAGTAAGCTTTGATGTGATCAAAATTATCCAGGTAAATACGACTGACCGCATACATCTTGAGATCTTCGATTGTGGTGCTCTCCGTGAGATACGACATTTCATTATCCTTGTTCCTGAACTTCAGTGGAATGAAAGTCTGGAAACCACCCGTGCGATCTTGTAACTCACGTAATTGCCGCAGATGATCTATCCGGTGAATGTATTTTTCAATGTGCCCATATAACATCGTCGCATTCGATCTCTTTCCAAATGAATGCCATATTTCATGAATGCGTAACCATTGCTCTGCATTACATTTATCGGATGCGATCTGCTCTCTGATCTCGGGATGAAAAATCTCTGCACCACCACCCGGCAAACTATCAACACCTGAATCAAGTATGCGCTTCATCCCTTCTTCATAACTCACCTTTGCCTTCTTAAAAATATAATGATACTCGACAGGCGTCAATGCTTTGACATGAAGTTCAGGACGATGCTCTTTTATTTTTTTAAATAAGGTGCAATAAAAATCGAGATCATACTGAGGCAACACCCCGCCTACAATATGCACTTCCGTCACTGGCTGGCCATCATATTTTTTGACAATGTCCAACATATCATCCATCGTATATTCCCAACCGTCTTCCCTGTTTTTGATCAGGCGCGAATAACTGCAAAACTTGCATGTATAGATGCAGACATTCGTCGGCTCGATATGAAAATTGCGGTTAAAGAAAGTTTTGTTTCCACTCTTTCGCGTACGAACTGCGTCTGCAAGCAAACTGAGATACGGCAACGGCGCTTCTTCAAACAAGATCAGCGCTTCAGCATCAGTGATGCGTTGACTATTGAGAACTTTATTTTTTATTGATTCGAGCGCAGGTGACAGAGCACTCTCCCCCATCAGGCTATTGATCTCTTTATCTTTTATTGCTTCTGTCATGTCGGTTTACAAATATCTGATGATTTCCCGTGCTTTATCTGCATCTGATGGCATGGAGCTGAGAATAATGCTTCTTTCCCTCACATCCTCGGAAGTAAAAGGCTTGTTCCAAAGCTGACCGATCAGTTGATTTAATTCATCGGGATCAGTGTAAATGGTCAGTGCTTTGTCGAGGTCTGTATCCGTTAAACTGTTTTTACTGGCGACCACGTGACGTCCCTGATACAGTGCGGGAAAAATTTTGACTTTCATTCCTGAGCCGTGCCTGCTATGGATGATGATGATCTGAGCACCTTTCAGGAGTTCTTTCATTCTTCCCTCTGAAACATCGGCTTCGCGGGATAGGTTACTATATTTTGTTAATTTTTCCTCAAATGTATTGTCGCCTTTTTTGCCTGCAACGATAATGGGAAATTGTGATGGAATGCTCCTGATTAAGTCAAACACAGCTGCCTGATTTAAATCAACCGACAAGTCACCCTGATATAGCAGGTAATCTCCTCTTCCTTCTCTGATATCCGGATTTACATAACCATGAAATACCGGGAGAAAGATACTCGCGGCACCTTGTCCTCCGTACCATGATGTATCATCTGACGATATGGTGAAGACTTTGTCAAATCCCCTGGCATGGTTGGATTCATAACGCTCAAGGGCGAGTGCTTCGCGCTGAAAAAACAAGTATTGGAAGCGCCGGCTGTTTTTTGCAAGTTCATTGTAATACTGATGCTCGACATTATGTGATCGAAGCAGCCGCTTCCGGTTTTTCAGTTCATTTAAAAACCCGGTTGTATGAATTCCTTCGAACAGGACCGGAGCCTGATCCCTGGCCAGCCTGCTCAAAAGCAACGGATTTTTCCTGGAGGACACGATATAAGGCTGCCCGGGGGCTAAAATCGCAGGCCAGGATATGCGGGGATAATAATTGACTTCTTCGCACTCCTCCCGGATCGCATCATTCGGACCGAATGACCCGTAGACAAAACAATGAAGGTGGGCCTTCACCCCCTCCCTTTTCAAAGCTTTGACCCGGTTCCAGACATCGATCGCACCACCATATGTCGGCGGATAAGGAACCGCAAATGCGATGATATGAAGGTCCGGTCCGGGCATCTCAACAAAGGAATGCTAAAAAGAGAAGAACGTTGAGTAAAAATTTAGCTTACCTTTCTCTGCGCCAATTCTTTGCTTATATTAAAGGATAAATGAGGTGTTCTATGATCTCCCCAAAAGATCCAACCGGCATAATAACAGAACATCATGATTTATGATGAGAACAGGGTATTAAGAAATATATATTTTCAAGTTTCAATCCGACTTTAATGGAAAATATTGCTAAATACATCCTTAACCTTTTTATTGTAGGATGTGGCTGTATGGGTACTGCCGTCGCACAGGAACTGGTCCGGGGCGAGGTTTACGATGCGGAAACCGGCGATGCGATCATCGGGGCTACCATCGTGGTCTCAGGTACTGCTACCGGGACAGCCACTGAATGGGATGGGTCATTTCAACTAAAAGTCCCTCAGGTGCCTGTCACGCTTGAAATAAGATACACGGGTTATAATTCCATCACTGTAAATATCACTGACCCTCGTGAAAAAATAGTGGTTCGGATGGAAATCTCCTCTATCATGATCGAGACGGTCAATGTCGTCGGCAGCCGGGTGTCAGATAAACGAAAAGAATCACCACTCACCATCGAATCCATTGATCTGCTGGCGATTAAGCAAAGTACATCCAATGACTTTTATGAAGGGCTCGGCGCTTTGAAGGGCGTCGATCTAACCTCTGCCAGCATGGGATTTACGGTGATCAATACAAGAGGATTTAACAGCACAAGCCCGGTCAGGTCACTCCAGATCATTGATGGCGTAGACAATCAATCTCCCGGCCTCAACTTTTCTCTCGGAAATTTTCTGGGCTGTCCAGAATTGGATGTCCTGAAGGTTGACCTTATCCAGGGCGCCAGCTCTGCTTTTTATGGTCCGAATGCATTTAATGGAGTGATCGATATTCAGACAAAAGATCCGTTTCTCCATCCCGGTTTTTCTGTAAGTGTTAAATATGGAGAGCGAAACCTGATGAAAGGTGAATTGCGCTACGCTCAGGTTTTTAAAAATGGTAACGGAGACGACAAATTCGCATTTAAAATAAATGGGGCTTACATGAGTGCTGATGATTGGGAAGCCACAAATCTTGGTCCTACAGCACAATCCGAAACAGATCCTTCTAATCCGGGAGGATATGATGCAGTCAATATTTATGGTGATGAATATTCAGGGTTACTTGACTACACAGGGTTGAACGAGCGAATTGAATATCCGGGACTTAAAATATTCAGCCGGAAGGGTTATGCCGAAACAGATCTTGTGGACTACAATACGGAGAATATCAAAGGCAATGTTGGACTTTATTATAAGGTCACTCCATTGATCACCGCTAATGGTGGTTTCAATTTTGGATTCGGCACCACTGTTTACCAGGGCGAAAACCGGTTCCGTCTGGATGATATTTTCTTCTGGCAGGGGAAATTTGAAGTCAAACAGGAGAATAAATTTTTTCTACGCGCTTATATCACAGGAGAAGACGCAGGAAAAACTTACGATGCATACACGACAGCATTAAAACTGCAGACGGCAGCCAAATCGTATGATGACTGGATCATTGATTACAGGCAATACTGGATCACCTACATCAGGCCTCGCGTAAAAGCACTCGAGGGTTATCCGACAGGTTTCCCTTTCAATTTCGCTCAGCAGGACATCGTGCTGGATGCTAATGCAGATCAACTCAGGGACTGGCATCAGGAAGCTCAGGACTATGCCAATATCGGTCGCACAGGATCGCTATCATATTTTGAACCCGGTACCGCACGATTTGATTCGATGTTCAATCTCATCACCTCTAATCTCGCCAATGATCCTGAAAATCCGGGCACACGATTTTATGATAAATCCGGCCTGTATCATCTCCATGGAGAATACAAATTAGAAACACGTTTCGCTGACTTTACAACAGGTGCCAATTTCAGGCAATACAATCCCGATTCAAAAGGAACCATCTTCAGCGACACCAATGGCGTGATAATCACCAACAGTGAATTTGGTGTCTATGCCGGAATGGATAAAAAAATCATTCCGACCAAACTCAAAATGAATGCCACAGTGCGGTTGGATAAAAATGAGAATTTTGACATGGTCGTTTCTCCGGCAGCATCATTTGTATTTACACCTGACATCGACAATGTTTTCAGGCTATCATTTTCTTCGGCGATTCGCAACCCTACCCTTTCTGATCAATATCTCAACTTAGATGTTGGAAGGGCTCAACTGCTTGGCAATATATCCGGTTATACAAATCTGATCACTCCGGAATCTTTCCTGCCTTTTCTTGATCATCGCGATCAGGATTCACTCGTCTACTTTGATGAACAACCCATTCAGCCTGAAAAAGTAAAATCCATTGAAGTTGGATACCGTACGACCCTGTTCGAAAATTTGTGGGTTGACGCCGGTTATTATTATAGCTGGTACAAGGACTTTATCGGGTATAAGATTGGCATCACGACAGACTTTTTTCAAGGTTTCCCTACGAATACCCAAATACTTCGAATTTCATCAAATGCACAGTCGCAGGTGACCACGCAAGGATTCAGCATAGGAGCTAATTATTTTTTAGGTACCTATTATAGTTTGGGCGGTAATTATTCCTGGAATATCCTCAACAAACAAGGTGCTGATGACCCCATCATTCCTGCCTTCAATACACCTGAACATAAATTCAATATCGGTCTGACGGGACGTAATTTTCCTTTAGTGCTTTTTGGCAACCGGATTGAAAATTTGGGCTTCAATATCAACTACAAATGGATAGAAGGATTTGTGTTTGAGGGATCACCTCAGTTTACCGGCAACATACCTACCTATGATTTGCTGGATGCACAGGTCAATTATGCGATCGAACGGCTTGGCCTCACAATCAAGATTGGTGCTTCAAATGTGCTGAACAAGAAACAATTCCAGACATATGGCGGACCCAGGATAGGACGGCTTGCTTATATATCTGTACTTTTTGAAACTTAATGCCTAACAATCTAAAACCTCTGTTTATGAGAAAATTGATTACACTTTTCTTTGCGATTACTCTTTTAAGTCATTGGGTGCATGCACAAAACACCCGCTATGTAGATGAAGTGTTTTCCGGTGTGCAAAAAGTTCAGAACCTGATCTATAGTGTCAACATCACTGTTGTCACCGGATCACCTGTTCCGGATACTTTGTTGGTGGATTTTTATTTACCTGAAGGTGATACATGTACATCACGCCCATTGGCTGTGGTGCTTCCTACAGGTACTTTTCTGCCGCGTGGCTTTATCGCTCCTGTGGGCGGTAAAGATGACTATGCCAATGTGCAGGTGGCCGAAAGACTGGCTAAAAGAGGATATGTCGCCGCTTCCATCGAGTATCGTGTTGGATGGAACCCCCTGGGAACGGATATTACACGCCGTTCGACGATTATCAATGCCGCTTACAGAGGCATCCAGGACCTTTACGCATTTCTGCGTTACGTGAACAAAGGTGTTGTAGAAGGTGGTAACCCTTACAATATCGATACATCGCGTGTTGCTTTATTTGGTATCGGTACAGGAGCTTTTGTGGCATTCAATGCTGCCGTTCTCCAGCAGGATGAGATCTTTATTGATAAATTTCGCGATCCTGTCACCGGAGCACCATACATTAATACTGCTCTTGTAGGAGACCTGCATGGTGTGACACAGGGTGCTATCAATATCCCGAATCACGTAGGATACAATGATAAATTTCATTTCGTATTTGGACTTGATGGTGCTGTAGGAGATTCTTCATGGATGGAGGATGCAGGTTCTGTTCCGCTCGTAGCGGGTGGCAATGTATCGCATCCAACTACACCATTTGGTATCGATCCGATCACGGGACAGATCAATTGTGACCTGCCGGTATTTGCAGCAGGCCAGTTTGTCGTCAATGTCGGAGGATCTATCTGCGTAGCTGAAAAATCGAATTCACTCGGCATCAATGATCCATTGAATAAAGTGAGCTACAATGATGATGTATCCAACACACTCCGGAATGAACCAAACACATTTGGAAACGAACATTTGTGGGCGATTAACCAGGATGGTATTTCAACGGGCCCTTGGGAATATTGGGATTCCACTTTCTGGAAACAAGTACCTCATCCGTTTGGAGGTACCATCCATAGCAATGCTATTTCAACTAACCCTGACATGGGTTTTGATAAAGCAAACAGGTACATCGATACTTCCCTCTGGTTTTTTGCACCACGTGCATTCACTGCGTTGAAGCTCAATGAAGTTGTCTGCAACTGTGAAAATGTGGTAATCGATAAGAGTATTTCCATGATCAATGATTTTGAATGCCAGCAGAATTATGGTTTCGGTGCAGGCAACGACAGGATGATGATCATGAACAATCCTGATCCGGATGCAGCGAATTCATCCGAAAAAGTCGGAGCCTATCGGGAAATTGCAAATGATCCCTGGGCCGCACTTTGCGTTGACTTCGGAGGACCTGTTGACCTTTCCTTATTCAACGTATTTAAAGTTGATGTGAATGGTCCTGCAACAGATATTCCTTTCTTACTCAAACTCGAAGGTGGATCAAGTCCTGCATATGAAGTTTGGGTCAATTCAAAATCATCAGGAGAATGGGAAACGCTGACAGCAGATTTCTCATCACAGGCATCTGCTAATCACACGCGCTTATGTGTGTTCCCGAATGGCGGACAAAGTTCAGCCAACGAGGACACTTACCTGTTCGATAATTTCCGTCTGGATAAGAAGATCCGCTACCAGGAAGAAGTCTTCACAAGTGTTCAGAAACTAACCGATCACATTTACGGTGTGAACATCACTGTGGTGACAGGTACACCTGCTCCTGACACACTTCGTTTTGATCTTTACTTACCTGAAGGTGATACATGTAATCTGCGACCACTTGCAGTTGTGCTTCCGACAGGTACATTCTTGCCAAGAGGTTTTATAGCACCAACCGGTGGAAAGGACGATTATGCTAACCAGAAAGTAGCCGAAGGTCTTGCGAAAAGAGGATACGTCGCTGCATCAGTTGAATACCGCGTTGGATGGAATCCATTGGGTACAGATATTACGCGTCGTTCGACGATCATTAATGCTGCTTACAGGGGCATCCAGGATCTGTATTCCTTTATCAGGTATATGAATATGACTGTGGTGGATAGTAACAACCTCTACGGAATCGATACTTCTAAAGTTGCACTCTTTGGTATTGGAACAGGAGCCTTTGTCGCATTCAACGCAGCAGTGCTTCAGCAAGAAGAAATTTTTATTGACAAATTCCGTGATCCTGTCACCGGAACACCTTATATCAACACTGCACTTGTAGGTGATCTACATGGATTAAATGCCGCTGCGATCAACATTCCAAACAATGTTGGATATGGTGATGATTTTCATTTTGTCTTTGGACTGGATGGTGCTGTCGGTGATTCTTCATGGATGGAAGATGGCGCATCAGTGCCGCTCGTTGCAGGTGGAAACGTATCACATCCTACAACGCCATTCGGTATAGATCCGATCACAGGTGAGATCAATTGTGATTTGCCTGTATTCGCTGCCGGACAATTTGTTGTGAATGTGGGTGGTTCGCTTTGCGTCATTGATAAAGCCAATTCAATCGGCATCAATAACCCGCTGGATAGAGTCGAATATGATGATCCTGTATCGAATGCCCTCCGCGCTAATGTAAATACATTTGGAAATGAACATCTATGGGCTATTACACAGGAAGGCATTTCGACAGGTCCGTGGGAATATTGGGACTCAACATTCTGGAAACAGGTACCTCATCCATTTGGAGGCACTATTCACAGCAATGCGATTTCTACTAATCCGGATATGGGATTTGACAAAGCAGACCGCTATATTGATACATCTTTACTATTCTTCACTCCGAGGGCTTTCACTGCTTTAAGATTGAATGATGTAGTTTGTTCCTGTGATGAAGTTGTTCCTGATCCGACTATTTTCTTATTCACGGATTTTGAATGCCAACACAATTTTCTCTTTGGAAGCGGAAGTGACAGGCTGACGCATCTTGATAATCCTGATCCGGATGGGAACAACAAATCTGAAAAAGTGGGTGCTTATCTCGAAGGTGCTAATGATCCATGGGCTGCACTTTGCATCAGCACCGGTGATAGCATTGACCTGACGAATTTCAACATTTTCAAAGTCGACGTCAACAGTCCATTTGCTGATATTCCTTTCTTGTTGAAACTTGAGGGAGGATCAAGCCCTGGTTATGAGGTTTGGGTCAATACAGATACATCTGAAACATGGGAAACGCTGGAGGCTGATTTCTCCTCACAACGATGCGCTAACCATACCCGGATTTGCATCTTCCCGAACGGTGGTGTTGAATCTCCAAATGAAGTCAACTATTACATCGACAATCTGCGATTGGAAGAAAGCGGATTGCAGTGTTTGGTTGGAACAGAAAACCCGGTGATAGAGACATTGAATATCTCTCCGAATCCAACGAATGATGTCGTGTACATCCGCCACTTTAGTAATGCTGTTCAATTCAGGGTGATGAACTCTCTTGGCCAGCAGGTATCTGAAGTAAAAGCGAATGGCCGGGAAGTTGTTTCGATCGACATGCATAACCTCTACCCGGGTATCTACCTGGTCGGAGCTTATAACGCCGATGGAAGACTGATCGGAAATGCCCGCATTATGAAAAATTAGTAAACCCCTTTTGGTGAAAAAGCCGGGCAATCATGCAGATTGACCGGCTTTTTTCGTTTATGCTAACTCGTCGAGAAATAATTGACTTCCATGGAGTCCGGAGGCATTTGTTTTCTAATTGGGTTTATCAGATACTATCTTTATCGCCACGATGCAGTTTTTATATCCCGCCTTTCTCTGGGCATTGACAGGGCTCTCGATTCCGATCATTCTTCACCTGTTTTATTTTAGGAAATATAAGAAAGTCTATTTCAGCAACTTACGCTTCTTACGTGAAGTAAAAGAAGAGACCTCCGCGCGCAACCGGTTGCGCAACCTGCTCATCCTGATCTCCCGGATTTTGGCAATGGCATTTATCATTTTCGCCTTCGCCCAACCCTTTATCCCAACCCGTGATTCCCAAAAAGCCGGCATCAGGAATGTCAGCCTGTTTATCGACAACTCCTTTTCCATGCAGTCTTTTGGACAGGACCTATCCCTTTTTGACCGTGCCAGGCAAAAAGCAAATGAAGTCATCATGGGATATAGTCAGGCAGACCGTTTCCAGGTGCTCAGCCATGATCTCTCCCCCGCTCAGAATCTTTGGATCGGCCGGGATGAAGCATTGCTGAGACTGGAAGAAATGGAGTTCTCCCCTGCCGTCAAGCCACTTTCGGTCATTGTAAACCGTCAAAAGCAAGGATTTTCGAAGGAAGATGGAGTACCCGTCGCATGGATCATTTCCGATTTTCAAAAATCGATTAATGATGTTTCTTCATATGACACCACCTACTCTACGAATCTCCTCCCACTGAAAAGTGTACAGGAAAAAAATATCGCTATTGACAGTGCCTGGTTTGATTCGCCCATTCAAATGCTCAACCAGGTATCGGCGCTTCTTTTCTCCATTCACAACTACACACCCGATGACGCAGATAACATTCGTGTCTCCATTGTAGTGGACGGACAGGAACGACCCGAAGGATCGATCGACATCGAAGGTGGCCAGGTAAAAATCGATACGTCCAATATCACCGTACTTCAATCGGGCTGGCACGAACTTGCGATCCGCATCAGCGACTTTCCCGTCACTTTCGATGATACCTATTACATTTCTTTTTACGTCAAACAGAATCTGAAAATCTTATCGGTCAATGAAGGCTCTTCTAATACATCCGTAGCAGCAGTTTTTTCTGATCCCACGGAATTCATACTCGATCAATCAGTTGCCAATAGTCTTCAATATGCTTCCATCCCGGAATACGATCTGATTATCCTCAATGAACTGACATCCGTATCCTCAGGTATGGCATCTGCACTTTTCAAATACGTACAGGAAGGCGGCAAGGTGTTATTCTTTCCAGCATCGAGGGGTTCATTGGAACAATACAATTCTCTGTTAAGAACAATGGGGGCAACAGGGTTTCAGGCATATGCTGAACAGGAAAGAGTTGTGGGGAAAATTAATACGGACGCATTTGTATTCCGCGATGTCTTTAACAGGACAAGGCCAAATATGCGGTTACCAAAAGTGAAAGCTTCTTTTCCCCAGGCTGGGAGTGGTTCCCGGGGCCAGTCCTTGCTCCAATTTAGAGACGGATCTGATTTCATCACCTTCTACACACCGGGTAAAGGAGCATTTGCAGTTGTACATGCACCCCTTGATCCATCTGTAAATGATCTTTCGTTACAGCCGGAAGTATTTGTGCCTTTGTTGTATAAAATGGCCATTTATACATCTGATGTAAAAAAATTGGCTCACACCATTGGTGCTGATCAGCTCATCGCTATTGATAAAGCCGATATTCCGGTTGACAAGGAGTTTATGATCCGTGGAGCAGCCGAATTTATTCCGGGTATTTCACCATTAGGTTCAAAGATCCTGCTCGATGTGCAGGGCCAGATCCGTGAATCTGGATTTTATCAGGTCAATGTTGACAATAAACTAGTGGCATCGGTGGCGTTCAATTACGACCGGCGCGAATCAGATCTTTCGATCACAAATGTGGAAGAGTTGCCCAAAAGTGATTATGTGACAATCTGGACTGATGATGTCAATACAGATTTTACGCATCTCATCCAGGTCACACAGCAGGGAAAACAACTATGGAAATGGTGTATCATCCTGGGCTTATTCTTTATAGCCTGTGAGATTGCGTTGATCCGGCTTTGGAAAAATGCCTGAGCACGGGGATTGATTTATCTTATTTTAGCCGTTGGTATTGCTTGTTCGTTTGAATCTTGCCTTCTGACATGAAAGTTTTAATCAAAAAAGCCACTATTCTCAATCCTGGTGAAGAGCCTTCAGCTAAAAAGGATTTATTGATTGAAAATGGCCGGATTGTACAGATCGCTAAGACCATTACCGATGGGAAGGCAGAGATCATCGAATCAGAAGACCTTCATGTTTCCTCCGGATGGCTGGATATAGGTGCGCAGGCAGGACAACCCGGATATGAATACCGGGAAACGTTTCAGTCACTCGCCAAAGGTGCACGTGCTGGTGGTTATACATCATTAGCGACTTTTCCAAGGAATGCACCCCCTATCCAGAGCAGGATTGAAATTGAATATATCAGGCAGATCAATGATATTCTTTCCGTCCGTATTTTTCCTGTAGGAGCTATTTCACAGGACCTGGCCGGAAAAGATCTGACGGAGATGCTTGACATGATCAATGTCGGAGCGATTGCTTTTAGTGACGGCCGAAAAACACCGGTTGAAACCGGATTATTGGCAAGAGCGTTGGAATATGTTTTACCCTTCAATACTACGATCATAGATTTTCCACTCGATCGCAGCTTTACGACCGAAGGTCAGATACATGAAGGAAAAGTCAGTGCCTCGCTCGGGCTGACAGGAATTCCATCTGTCGCCGAAGAAATCATCGTGCAGCGTGATATCCAGTTGCTCGCATACACCAAATCACGACTTCACCTTCATGGAATTTCAGCCGCAACGTCTATTGCACATATTCAAAAGGCCAAATCAGATCAACTTAATATAACAGCGGATGTCCCCGCCTTGCATTTATACCTCGAAGACAAAGATGTAGGTGACTTCGACAGTTATCGTAAAGTATTACCGCCTCTCAGGAGCGCGAAGGACAGGAAGGCATTGATCAAAGCATTGAAGGATGGTGTGATCACTCATATTTCTTCTATTCATACGCCAATGGAGATTGAGACGAAGGATTGTGAATTCACCTATGCATCTTTTGGTTCGATTGGATTGGAAACGGCTTTCGCTGCTGCGCATTCAGTTTTGCGTGAAGTGATGTCCATCGAAACCATCATAGACAATTTTGTATCAGGTCCAGTTTGAGGAAGGGAAGTCGTTGAGCGAGCCGGTGGGTTGATCGAAGGCCACACGCAGCGGTT
>JANMVA010000578.1:0-6670 GCA_031392195.1 Saprospiraceae bacterium
CAGGAGTGCTTTGTCGCTGAGATACCTTATCGTTGTCAATCCGGAGCCCAGGTCATCGTGCATTTCGGAGGCGATGCGCGTGCGTTCGTTTTCGACGGCTTGTTGTTTTTCGATGATGAGGGATTGTTCACGGAGGAGGGAGTCTTTCCGTTCCAGTTCGTTTTGATGCTTTTTCTTTTGATAAGAAATAAAAAACCAAATCAACACGATAGAAAGAAGAATTGGCATCACGAAGGATGTGAGGATAATCCAGTAGATAGTATTGGTTTCTTCGAACATAGAACACCTCCAAGATAAGCCAGACTTAAAAAGACGTTGCCCAAATTTAGTAAAACTGTATAAACTTCGAAGTAAGGGTTTTCAACAATTAAAAAATTAATAAACCCTAAAAGTGGAAATGATGCCGTATAGAAAATCAAAATACCAAATGAAAAGTAAAAATACGGATCGTTCAGATAATTACCGCTATCCATAACATGAATTGAGTCGTATAGATATAAGATTACTAATGGGATGACGAGAAGCATTCCTAAATTATACGTAATGATATCAATGCTTTCAGCGGGTAAAATGATAAGGAATGCAAGAAGGCTTAAAATAACATATAGGGCAATAACAAATTTCAATTTCGAAGCCCATTTCTTCAACTTAAAATACTGGTAATAAATGAACAAGTAATAATATACACACAACCTTGAGTATAAATTTAAGACTACTAAATTGTTGCCAACATACTGCGCATAATAATATTCGATGAATAGTTCAAATAGAATTACAGTTGTTATGAAAAGAGAAAACAAAGGTAACATCTTCCATTTTTTGACTGTGCCAATACACGTAATGAAGAATGTTATCAGAAGGATTACTTCATAAATATTCACATGAAATATTATTTAGAATTAAGGCTTTTTTCTCACAATAACTTCCTCGCCATTAATCTTTTTAGGTGGTCGGAGGTCACCAAAATTATAGATCGTTTTTGGTAACACTTTCCAGTCAGTAGTATCTGCTGCTGTAGAGGAGTCAAGCGCGGCAAGCTGGAAAAGCGTAGCTGTTTGGTCCTTTCTCATGATGGGAGATGCACTATTCACATCATATTTGGTAAGATAAATGAAAAATCCTTTGTCAATCCAGAACCCCGGATCTATCCAATCACCAGCATCTATATTATACGCCGAATCCATAGCGTGAATAATTTTGGGCCACTCGAACAGAATTGCCCTGGTTGAATCCCCTTGCTTTGCATTGTCTCTGTAATATGTATGAATTGTCCGTGCTTTCGCTGTGTCTATGGGCTCAATTTCAAATTTAGTTTTTTCTGATACTGTGCCTAAAAAGTTATTAAAGCCTTCTAGACTATTTTGAGTTTGAGCGAGAAATTTTACATTGTCAATAAGTGACTGACCGTCTAAAGGTAAGACACCTTCTCCAAGCTGACCTAAACCAACCACATTCTTTAATTTTTCTATTTTGATAAAATAGAAAGCGATAATCCCAAATTGAATAATAATAATCACCCACAGAATTTTGTTGAGGTTTTTCATTTTTATTAATTTAAATATTAAAAAATCAATTTTAAAACAACCTTTGCACAATACTTTATTAATAACAGAAGCTACTTCTTGAAACCAAAAAATTATTCTTCTTTCAAAACTAATTCCCTGTTAATGTCTTCTGGACCGCAAACCTTAACCCAGGCACCAAACTATCATTATTACTATTCACCGTCCGCATATCCTTATTATTCACAATAAAATTTACATCCACCACAATTCCCAAGCCATCGTCTGCCAACTTCAATTCTTTGCCGGGCTGTAATAATAGCCTGAATCCAAAATCAACGTATGGCTGCAGGTCCTTCTGAAAAGGAAGCCGCTCTCTATACATATTTACATTTGTCAGTGGAACAATCCAGTTCCCGCCCGCATAAATACTTAAAATATTTTGAAAAACGATGTACTCTGCTCCTAATCGTCCCTGAAACTGGCTATAGTTGACAGAAGGTTTCGTTTGAACCGTATCTTCATTAATGGACTTCTCCAGGTAGTTGAAATGATAGTGGACTGCCCAATTACTCTGGTATTGTTCCTGTAAGAATCCAAGTTTGGATAAAAATCCTCTCAGGTAAAAACCATACTCACTTTGCTCGGCATTAAATATGCTCTGGATGTTTCTCCTGTCTCTTTCCTCGGAGTTGCCGGCAAAGAACCCCAGTTCATTATACCACGGACCGTCCACTTTTTTTGTGCCCGCCACCATTGTGACTGAGGGTGTGACGACATTGTCTGTATGGATTATCTGGGGTATGCCCGTGATATTCTCCTGCGACTTTTCATCTTTAGCGGGGGCTTTTAACCACGCTTCCGTCCTTGACCTGATCTGCTTCAGAAAATTCAGCTCTCTTGTAATATGGGCCTTAACCGAATCAAGCATTCTTTCACCATTGGATTTGGCTCTTTCCACCCGGCTGATAAAAACAGGTCCCGTCATCGACAAGCGTTCTGCGTTGGTGAAATCAATATTAAGGGAGTCAAACGCATTTGAGAAGTTTAGGCTATCCAATGAGGTCCTGGATTTTTTAAGCCGGTTTTGAAAAATCACGAAAGAATCCAACACTTCACTTTTCGGACTTCCTGAGCCTATATAAATGGATTGGGATTGCAACAATCGGCCGGCTTCCAGATCAAGGATTTCAATATATTCATTCGCATTTGATTTGATGGATGTAATGCAATTCTTTTGCCTGTCCTTTAGATCTTTGTATACGAAATCAAACAGTGGATCGGAAAAAAGAGTGGCTACATTCGGAAGGGCATTAATCTCGCTACATGCCTGAATTTGTAAATCGATCTCGTCAAGCAATTCTGCAACAGTGTTGCTCAATTCGATCGTGCCTTCAGCATTACGGATTACGTCCTTATCCAATGCATTGATTTCCATTAGTCGTTGGCTGAAGACGGAGGATACGGTGACACTTAAAAAAATAATCATGGAGGTTCTCAATAATGTTTTCATCATTTAAAAATTTAAAGGGTTTATAATTAATAATGAAAGGAGAAGGCCTCTTGCAGAATTACTCTGCCGGGTTTATGCCTCAAGGCCCTCTCCTGCTTTCAAACTATAAATGAATAATCTTCTGGGTATAAGTTCCTCTCTCTGTTTGCACCCGCAGGAAATACAACCCCGCTGACAATCCTTCCAGATCGAGACGTCCATTAAATTTTGCAGAGCTGCTCTCACCGGGCGCAATCCTCCGGACGACGACTCCCAACTCATCGAGCAGCTCTACCCCTACATGCGTAGGATATAAAAATTGAATATGAATATTCAGTTGATCAGATGCCGGATTCGGATAAATATCTATCTCATCAATGGACAGATCTTCCGGCGTGCTTGTAATCACCTCGCGACAGCATACCCGGTAACAACCTGTTGCGGGATCCAGGTAATAGAGGCATACCTGCACTTCCGAATCAGTAGGCCATAATTTTGTATAAGAAGGGGCCGTACTGACAAGCGTATCATTGACATACCACTGCATCTCAGGATACACTTCGGCCGTATAAAACCGGGTCTTAAAATCTGAGGTTTGTGTGGACTTAATTACATCCGAACATTCGGACGGACTGCATAGAAAAAGACGGATGCAGCATAATCGGTAACACTGGCATGAAGGATCATAATAACGCACAGAAATAATATACTCTCTGCATTGGCCACCAGGAATCGACAATAGTCGTGAAGTATTCCCTAATCCCAGCTCCTCAAAAACAGGCTCATCAACCGTCCAGGCAACTTCTTGTACCTGATTGTCTTCTAATGTAAACCGGAACCCATCTTCACCAGGATAATATCGATATGAAATATTGCCACATGCAGGATTATTAAACGGATTCCGTGCATCGATCAATTTGCAACACCTGATGATGCAACCAGAAAGCGGATCCAGATAATAACAACATACATTATACTGACCTCCTGCGGGAAACCGATGCGTAATGGTATTTGAATTCAGCATCGAGTGTTGAACTCCATTAATCTCCCATTTTAATATTTGAATGCCCGGTAACTGATAGGATAGCTCGTACAGTAGTCCATTATTTTCTTCCAGGAAACTATACTGAATATCCGCACATTGATTGATCGTGTTTTCGCAGGGATCTTCGCAAGTCACTGACAATTCATAAAAAGAGATTGCCCCTTCATAACCATCAATCACGATATAATAAAATTCATCGCCGTTGACCTGGTAGGTGATTAATTCGTCAGTGGATAATGAATTGGTACTGGATGCGAGGCAGGATGAACCATCACATATATCCAGTAAAAAAAGGTCAAGATCATTTTCGAGGTTTGAAAGTTCAATCGTAACTTCTCCATCTTCTTCAGGGGTGAAGAAGTAAATGCGTTCATTACCTGTCCAATGGTTTTGATTTTGGTTACAATAATCAAATTCGCTGTTGATCGCTCCGTCGAAAGGTGAATTGGAGCTATTGATGACATCACCACAATCGATCGGACCATCATTGTCACAATCGAGATCACCCTCACATTCTATTGCTAACGTATAATTCGATTCGGCCTGGTTATAACCGTCTACGATAATATAGTATTGAGCATCATCAAGTGCTTCGAAGGTAATTGTTTCAGAAAGACTGTTTTCATTTTCACTGGATTCAATACAGGCTTCCCGGTCACATTCCTCCAAAAGGAATATATCAAGATCTTCATCCAGATCCGATAGTGAAATGGTCACGAGACCATTAAAGCCCGGATTGAATAAATATATTTTTTCATTGCCTGTCCAATAATTATTCCCGGATCCGCAATAATCATTGACCTGGTCAGAGCCTCCGTTGATGGTATTCGCGCTAAAAATGACATCACCGCAATCCACGGGCTCTCCTTCTTCGCAATCAAGGTCTCCTCCCCCAGGATCAGAACATTCAATCTGTATATCACAATAACAGAGATCTCCTGAATTCGAACAATCGATCTCAGCAATTAAATAATGAAAACCCGCCGGAACATTCTCCAGGACGAACTCTCCATTGATCAATTGGGCTTGTTGACATCCGGCGGATTCACAACCTTCAATATCAACTAAAAAAACATCACTAAAACATTCGCATGAAAAACGAACATCCTGTGCGCTGAATAATTCAAATCCATAGATCGCTTCTCTGCCGGGATAATAATCATTATTGCAGTATGGATAATAATCAATGACACCTCCGCATGGGCCAAAAAACCAACAACTGATCTCCTGGGGGTAATTTCCACCACATTCAAGATATCCACCTACATTACTATTGTAGCAATTGGACTCCGGATGACACAGGATATTTCCATATGCGCGTGGTTGAACTTCAATGACGATATGCCATCCCGACAATTGAACAGTGCCATCGCTTCGAAATTGAAAATGAATGGATTCACCTCCGCACATTAGATATTCACCTGTACTCCCTTCACCACAATAATTCTCGTAAATCGAAATATCACCACAAGCAGGAATGTAGTTTAATGTTAGTTGGTCGCAACATTCTCCGCCACACAAGGATGAATTGTCTTCAATCACATAATTCACTATATGCCATTGAATAAAATGACCTTCCTGTGGAATAAAGGAAATGTAAGATTCCGTAATGTTATTAGCATAATTACCATTCGCTCCTCCGTTGTCATAGTAATTGTAAATACCCGGACCTAAGATATGGTCAGCAAATCCACTTACAGGTTGGAAAAAATTTTGTCCGAAAATGGATGTGGTGCCTCCGAATACTCCAAGAAAAAATAAAACGAAATAAATTTTAATGCGTAAAAATTTGCATCGATCCGGTTGCTTAATTTTGCAAAAAAGAAAATGAGATTGTAAAGTTGGTTTCATGACATTGATTCATTTAAAGATGAAAGAATGACACAAACCTATAGAGAGCCTAAAGGGCATCCTATGTAACTTTTGTTACAGTGCTCTATAAAGATTGACAGGAAATGCTGATCAGGAATTTTTTGTAGCGGACGTCACCAAAGTCCAATCTGTCTTCCTGAAAGATTCTACCGCCAGGGCTGCGGCGATGCTAAAAAGGAAAGCCGCAATGGTCACACCCAGCACAATGACTGAGCGTTTTGGCCGGTGTTTGTATAGGGGCACTTCAGCAGCTTCGATCATGTGGATAGCCGGTACGTCCATTTCAACTGCTGCATTGTAAAGCTTCACTTTTTCCAGGTCGTAGCCTATTTGCTCAAAAGATCGCCGGTACCGGGACTCCAATAACTCAACCTTGCCTTTATTGATATTAAACATGGGCAGGCTAAACATCGCATTGGAATCCGAACTTGTCAGAAGTGCCAATTCGCGTTCAAGACCGGTGATGCGGGATTGCATAATGTTTAATGTGTCCCTGAGCTTGTCTTTGAGGGGCATTTTCTTCAGAGATTCAAGTGCTGCTTTGTCGCGTTCAATCGTATTTGTTATGGATGTGAGCCGGTTGGCCAACAGTTTGGTTTGCTCACCGGCATCATAAATACCTGATTTTTGCCGGAAATGCATGAGGGAATCAAGCGTGCCCTGCATTAGTTTTTCTTTACCGAGAATGGCTTTTTGATAGGAAGTGGAAAGTGAGGACTGGCTGCTTTTAATGATCCATTTGACCAGGTAGTCAATCTT
>JANMVA010000584.1:0-2319 GCA_031392195.1 Saprospiraceae bacterium
GTTTACAGCACCTGCTACAGTACCTTCGAATAATCCGGTAGATGTGTCAGTTACATTCAGCAGTGTAAACTTTACCTTGCACGGGACAACTTACAGCAATCCAACGATACATGCACAGGTGAATGTGGTCGAAGAGCTGAAATACTTTCAAGTCATATTTACATCAAGCAGATCCCTTTATCCTGTGGGTCAACAGGTGTTTACAGAAACAGATCAGGGTAGCATGAAAGTTTATGTCTTTGGAGATTCTGTTATTGTTTATGATAAGAAAAATAATAAAGCAGAAGTGACACCCGGTTTTCTCTATGATCCTCAGAATGAATGCACGACCACCCTCGTCGATCCGGGGGACGGACTTTATCATATGCCTGATGGTATACCCTATGCAGGTTTCTTTACTTCGATAACGAACCAAGTGTATATTGGGGTCGGAGGTCAGATTTATCCTGAGGGTAAATGGCCCACGTTTCAAACGGCGTGCTCTGGTAATCCGCCTAATGAAGAGGGGGGAGAATTGTTGCCTTCCTTACCTGCTTCTTTTTCATTTAGCGCAGACAGTTCTTATCAGGAACAAAATCAGGTCATATCGGGTGGAGGAGCCTTTCCCGATGGATTTTTAAAGATGACAGTGACGAGGATCAGGTAAAAGCAAATACACAGGCATCAGTTCATCAACGTCAAAGCAAACACTCTTCTCAGCACAGGCAATTAAATTGGATTTGATGCATGGGATCCGAAAGGACTCTCGCACAATGTGAATACCAGCTATTGTTCAGTCGTGCGGACTAAACAATAGATGGCATTCATCAAAAATTAACTTTGCGTAAATGGTGTATACCAAAAGAGAAGTTGAAGAAGCTAAGATTTACTTCTTCAGCATTTTCATGATCGCAGCCTGATTTTTGACAATCGTATCAAGTGTCTTTTGGTTTTTCAAAATCAAGTCCTGATTTTTCATGATCGACTTCTGATTGGACAGGATTGAGTTTTGATTACCTCTCAATGATTTCTGATTTTCAACAATCGTCTTCTGATTGCTTTTGATCATGGTTTGATTCTTCAGGATAGAAGACTGGTTGGATTTAAGCGCACCCTGGTTGCTTTTGATTTTTTCCTGGTTGCTCACCACAAGTTTGTTAGGAGTTTCTGCCATGTTGTTTTGTTTTAGAAGTTGATTGATCGTTTAGTTATAAAATCACATGGCATAAAAGTATAATATTAAAATTGATTTTCAATTACTCTGCTCCCACTGGAATTACATTCTAAGCATTATTTAATAAATTTCCATCTTACTCCTGATGAGGTATGTCCGATACATCAATAGCAGCAGGAGTGATCACCTTCGGCACAAAGTCACGGTCAATTAACTCATCCATGGGTATTCGTTTGGTCAACAGCCCCATTTGTAACCCCATATCCTGGATCATCTGCAGGTCATCATCGGTCGGAGTCAGGTTGACATAACTCACCCGTTGTGGGCTCGCAGTCAATACATAGTGAAGCACTTTTTCATCCTGACGAAAATAGGGGGATACCAGTTTCGCAGCCTCTGCCCGGTGCGTCTCTGCCCAGGCACCTGAAGCAGCAATACCCCTCACCAGGTCATGCACCACTTCCGGGTTGTTTTTGATCAGTTCCTCATGCACCACCAATGCACATGAGATAAAATTCGGCCAGATATCTCTCGCATAATAAAGCACACGACCGATCCCATCCAACTCAGCCTTGGCGCAAAATGGCTCACCCACAAAATATCCATCAATAGCCCCTGAAGCCAATGATGTCGGCATATCCGGCGGAGGCAGTATCACAAATGTGATGTCTTCAGGTTTCATCCCATGATCATTCATCAGCTTGTGCATCACAAAATTCTGATTACTGAAAGGACTCGGTACAGCTACCGTTTTTCCTTTCAAATCCTGCATGCTACGGATGTTGCTGTATTTACCTACGATGATCTGCGAACCATCCCGGTGTCCGAGATAGCAAATCTTCACAGGCACTCCCTGTTCGCGAAGCTTCATGGCAAGTGGTACGATCATGAATGTAGCCATCACCTGCTTAGCCTGTAAAGCACTGACGACGGTAGGAAAATCGGAAAAGACACGCGAATTGAAGTTTGTACTCGTCTGGGTTGTCTTCGAAGCAAAATCAGTAACAGGACAAGTAAGATGACAAGTCACAGGAAGAAAGCCAACGGTCAATTCACGTTCTGCATTTTTATTTGAGCCTTCATGTATCACATCACGAACGCTCGCCGCACCATCCTGCTTCCAGGGTTGAAAGCGTAGAAGGCCCAGCACTGTGAGGATGAGGACA
>JANMVA010000586.1:0-2910 GCA_031392195.1 Saprospiraceae bacterium
CGATACTCTTCTTCTGTCAGGATCTCAATGCCCATTTCCGATGCCATATTTAAGGCGCTATCGTCGGGTTTATTTTCTTTTCGTTTTTCCAGTGCCTCGTGATCGAAACAAATACTTCTTCTGCCTTTAGGCGTTTCCGCAGCACAATCATAAAAAATAAATTCTCCGGTCTTTTTATCGAACCCAACCACATCAGGTTCGCCGCCGGTTTCTTCCATTTCATAGAGAGATCTCAGTTTTGAAGCATGAGATTCCAGCTTGGCCAAAACCTTATCCCATGACAAACCTTTGTGGCGGTTCATGTTTTTTTCAAAACGGGTCTGTAATGTTTTGATTAAATCTTTTTGTTGATCCGACGACAATTTGTTTTTGTTACTTTTCATGCTATACAGATTACTGATCATCCGGGAAATCACATCACTTTTTTAAACTTGAATTTTTCTAAAAGAGTAAGCGTGATGGTCTTCTCGTCTATTGAATTGAATACTAATGATGCTCCATCATCCGGGTTGACAAACTCATTTTTACCAACCGGGATAAGTTTGTAACGATACCCCCTGTCATTGCCTGTCAATTCGCCATTGACTATTTTAAACATAATCCTCCATTCTTTATCAGCTTCCCTCGGCGGATCGGTGACCAGGTATTCACCTTCCAGCAGCATCATTTCTTCCTGTGACATTACACCGGGCGGAGCATCTGTTGATATGCCCAATGATTTTAATGCTTTCAACCCGTATTCGTTACCCGGATTCAATTCCAAAGATTTTTTATAATTCCTGATGCTCTCTATCGTATCTCCAAGAGCAAGGAGTGCTTCGCCATAACTATCATATGTATTAAAAGATCCCGGAAAAGCATCTACATTCAATTTAAACACAAAGACTGCCTCTTTTGGTCTGCCCGATTGCAGGAATGAATATCCAACGCTATTCATTTCTAACTCGAGAAGATCATAATCCCTGGAATCTTTAATTTTAGTATAATGTAAACGGGCGGCATCGATGCCCTTTTTTTCTATCACATCCGACAATGAATTAGCAACCGATTTTCTAGGGATGGCATATGTCTTATTTTTAAGAATGCCGGCAATAGCTATTGTCATATCACTAAGAGGTGCACCACCTGTATTATTTAAAAAGACAATCAATGTCTTGTCCACAGGTATCCGCGTGATCAGCGTATTAAATCCATTGATCCCGCCACTGTGACTGATGGTTTCTACTTGTTCTAACGTGTTGCCAAGAGGCATTTTTCCCATTTCCCACCCATACCCATAATCATTCTGCCCGGATGCAATGTGCTTTTCAAATAGCAAATCCCTAAACGATGACGGGAGAAGCACATCCGTGTACAATGCCTGGTCCCACAAGTATAGATCCTCGACAGTTGAATAGATCCCACCTGCAGCAAATGGAACTGACATGTCAAGAAAATAGGTATTGCGCAACTCATTCCCAAAGCGGTCATAGCCTGAAGCCCTGTTCCTGATCACCGAGCTCGTGACATCATAACCCGAATTATTCATTTTCAGTGGTGCGAAAATCCGGCTTTGCAAAACATCCATATACGATTGCCCCGTTAATTTCTCGAGGATGTAACCCAATAAAACATAACCGGAATTACTATACTGGAATCTTTCGCCTGGTGTAAACTCAAGGGTGGAATCAGCAAACAATCTTACGATCTCCTCCGGACTGTAAGTCTTCGCCATCATATCCCTGTATAGAGACATTGAAGTATAACTCGGGATGCCGGAAGTGTGCGTCAGCAAGTGATGTATCGTGACGATGTCCCCGGTTTTTTTGGGATAATCCGGCAGATAGGTGGAGACCGGATCATGCAGCTTTATTTTATTTTCTGCTGCCAATTGTAAAATTAACATGGCCGTAAACTGCTTGGTGATGGAAGCTAACCTATGTTTGGTATCAGGTTGATTAGGAATACTCCATTCTACATTCGCAAAACCAAATCCTTTTTTATAAATGACTTCACCCTTTTCAGCGACAAGGACAGAGCCATTAAATTGTCCATATTCTGCATACTTGCTTACCAGTTGATCAATTTTTTCAATTTTAGTTTGAGCATTGATTCCATTCGTTAAAAAGAAGACGGTTACAAAAAGCAGATAAAGATTCTTCATGGTTTTAAATGTTGTTTATGCAACAATGTAGATGTATTTGATTTATGCAGGTGTTATGAACCAGTTAAAATTGTTCATATTTTGGATTTTGGATTTGCGAATTTAAATTTAAAATCATGTTTTTATTACTCACAGTTGAAATCTAATGACTGAAGCTATTCTAAAGCAGCGGTTCTTGCAATTTGCTTTATCTATTTACCAGTTGACAAAGCAATTTCCTAAGCAATCAGTTTATTTTATCATCACCGATCAAATACTACGAGCATCATCATCAAGTGGTGCAAACTATCGTGCTGCTTGCCGGGGGAAATCAAGTCCTGACTTTATCAATAAGCTCAGAATAGTTGAAGAAGAACTCGATGAAACTCTCTATTGGCTTGATTACCTAATTGGAATAGATCCTAAATGGGAGAGTATCACAAAGACACATCGTGCAGAAGGCAATGAACTGCTATCAATTATAGTTGCATCCATAAAAACTTCCCTCTTGAGAAACCCCAAATCGAAGACCAGATAACATAAACAAAATCTAAAATCCAATATCTAAAATCCAAAATCCAAAATGTAAAATGTAAAATCGGTTAATCATCCAACCCCATGCCTTTCATTATTCTCGGCAACGCCTTCTCCACCCTCGCTTCCCTCGTCTTTGCCAGTTTGGCTTGTGAAAAATGCAGCAGGTATCCCCGTTGTCTTCCAGGTGTCAATGCATAAAATGCTTTCTTCAATGTTGAACTTTTCTTTAGTTCCTTTTCAAATTCTGAAGC
>JANMVA010000065.1:0-3083 GCA_031392195.1 Saprospiraceae bacterium
TGATGATTGGCATTTCTGGTGATACGACTTCGCCGGCAGAGTTGAGGACGATTGCAGATTTTGTAGTGAGACCGAGATTGAAAAGTATTAAAGGCGTGGCCGAAGCCATTGCGATCGGAGGAGAGCGGTTACAGTACCAAGTGCTTATTTCCAGTACGCTGTTAAAACAATTTAATCTCACGATTGACGATATCGATGAAGCATTGATGCGCACCAATCGCAATACGACAGGAGGGTTCTTTGACCGTTATGGAGAAGAGATCCTGATCCGGAATATTGGCCGCGCGACTTCATTAGCTGATTTAGAGAATACGGTCGTCAGAAATAGTGAAGGGCAACCAGTTTTCTTAAAACAAGTCGCCGAAGTCAAATTTGGAGCCGCGCAGAAAAGAGGTGATGGCTCATTGAATGGAAAGCCTGCGGTCATCCTTACAGTCGAAAAGCAACCGGGGGTTTCGACGATAACATTGACGGATGAAGTGGAACAAGCCCTTGAAGAATTGAGTCAAAGCTTACCGCCAGATGTAAAGCTGAACCCAAAGGTTTTCCAACAGAAGAATTTTATCTCGCATGCGCTCACCAATGTCATGCATGCATTGCGGGATGGTGCGATCCTGATAGTCCTTGTCCTTTTCCTGTTTCTGCTCAATTTCAGGACAACAGCTATAACGCTCACAGCTATTCCGCTATCCATTGTTATCACGGCAGTTGTGTTTAAATTGTTTGGCATCACAATCAATACACTCACATTAGGAGGATTGGCGATTGCCATTGGTGAATTGGTGGATGATGCTATCGTGGATGTGGAAAATGTCTTCAGGCGATTGAAAGAAAACCGGCTGGCAGGTTCGCCACGTCCTGCTTTACAGGTGGTATATGAAGCATCGAGTGAAGTGAGAAATTCAATTGTCTTTGCCACCATCATCGTGGTGCTTGTATTTCTGCCCTTGTTTTATTTGCAAGGGATTGAAGGTAGATTGTTTGCACCGCTTGGGATCGCATACATCACCAGCATCGTTGCCTCCCTCGTCGTATCACTGACGGTGACACCGGCCTTGTGTTCTTTTTTATTACCCAATATGAAAAAGATCGAGGACAAAGAAAGTGGCTTCGTCCGGTGGCTCAAAAGCAAGGATGTAAAATTGCTGAAATTCAGTCTCGACAAACCAAAACTGATCGTAGGTATTGCTGTATTGCTCATTGCTTTATCGGCATCGATCGTTCCGTTTTTTGGAACGGAGTTTTTACCTGCATTTAATGAAGGAAGTTTTACTGTTAATCTCTCGGCACCATCCGGAACTTCGCTGGAAGAAAGCAACAAGATCGGAACTCTGGCAGAGCAACAAATCCTCAAAGTGCCTGAAGTTGTATACACATCGCGACGTACAGGCAGAGCTGAGCTGGATGAACATGTAGAGCCTGTCAGTAATTCTGAAATTGAAGTTGAGCTTGTCGAAGGCGTCAAGCGATCCCGGGATGAGGTTATCGGCGATATCCGTAAGAATCTGGGGGTATTGAAAGGAGTGAACGTGAGTATTGGTCAACCGATATCTCACCGCATCGATCATTTATTGTCCGGTGTCAGAGCACAGCTTGCGATCAAGTTGTACGGCCCTGATCTGACTGAACTACGAAGGATCGGAAGTGAAATTCATGAAACGATCAAAGAGATACCGGGTATAGTCGATGCGACGATGGAAAGCCAGACGCTTGTGCCTCAGCTCCGGATTACAGTCGATCGCATGGCGATAGCACGGTATGGCATGCAGGTAGGTGAGATCACAGAAGACCTCGAGATCTTGTTGAATGGAAGAGTAGAAGGCAAAATATTTGACGGGCAAAAATCATTTGACATTTTATTGCGCGCCAATGAAGAAGATCGCGCCAACCTGGAGAATATCCGCAAAGCTTTTGTGCATACACCGGAAGGAAACCTGATCCCGCTCGAACAAGTGGCGAAGATCGAATATGAGAAGGGTGTCAATTCGATCAGCCATGAAAACACTCAGCGACGCCTCACAGTTTCGGCTAACATCGATGGTCGTGATCTTGGAAATACAGTGAATGAAGTGAAGAGCACTCTTCGTGAAAGGATGACATTGCCGGAAGGATATTATATCGAATATGGAGGTCAGCATGAAGCACAACGATCGGGTAGCAGACTGATCAGCATACTGAGCATATTTTCCTTCGCCGGTATTTTTATTGTCCTGTTTATGCATTTCCGGAGCTGGAGAATTGTCGTGCAGATCATGTTTAATATTCCTTTGGCTTTGGTTGGAAGTGTAGTTGCCGTCTGGTTGACAGGAGGTGTTTTTTCGTTGGCAACACTTGTCGGTTTTATTACACTGACCGGAATTGCGAGCAGGAACGGCATCATGATGATCTCCCATTACATTCATCTGATGGAGCATGAAGGAGAAAAATTTGATCGAAAGATGATCATACGCGGATCGCTGGAGCGATTGGTTCCTGTGCTGATGACGGCATTAGTAGCAGCATTGGCATTGATCCCCTTGACATTAGATGCCCAGGCACCTGGCAAGGAAATACTTTATCCGGTCGCAACAGTCATATTGGGCGGACTGATATCATCCACCTTGCTGGATATGGCTGTAACTCCTGCTGTCTTTTATTTGTTCGGAGAAAAGGCTGTAAAGGAATATATGGCAGCTAAGTTGATTTCGGGGAAAACGGATCAGGCTTTATAAAAGGAAATGAAATGAAAAATTGGGTAATCTATATTTTCAAAAAATTATTTCAGAAGAAATGCTGTCAATGATGCGCTGTCTCACATTCATATTTAGTCTTGTCTTTGTGACGTCGGTCATAGGGCAGGGCATTACTGAAAAAGAGGTCATAGAACGTGCAGTCATTTTTTATCCGGCTGTTCGTCTCGCTGATATTGATGTCCGGCAAAAAAAGGAATTGGAAAGAACAGCATTCAATCCATCTCAGCCACAGTTTGTCGTTGAATTTCCGGGAGACGCAGGGGTGGGTTTTGAAGCAGAACAGGAGTTTGATTTCCCGGGTGTGTACACCGCGCGATCAAAATGGCTGAAAAGCGAAACATTACTGGCTGC
>JANMVA010000634.1:0-2075 GCA_031392195.1 Saprospiraceae bacterium
CGGTCTGCCGCTTGCTCCTATTTCGGCTGTATTTACATATGATAGTGTCCATCATTTATTATGGGCTGCATATGGTGATGAGATTGCCACAATTCCAACGCGGACGAAGCCAACTGTATTTCCACTACCTAATCTTGTGATAGAATCCATTGACATACCGAATTACTCATCCATTCTGTTCCCGAGGGATGAGATTAAATTGCCATTTGACAGGAACTCACTGACAATTAGGTTTGCGTGGTTTGATTTCGATGGATCGGAGCATGTCAGAACTTATTTCAGGACGAATTCTGTCAATGAATGGATTGATCTCAACGCATCTCAGATCATCATCCTTGATCACTTAAATCCGGGAGAATACGATCTGGAGGTTAAAATACATTCTGTCATCGATCGCTGGCCTGATCAGATCACAAGATTAACGATTCACATCAGACTTCCCTTCTGGAATGAAGCGTGGTTTATTGCCTTGGTAGTGCTGGTAAGTGGAGTATTGCTATACTTTATGTACAAGGGACATATTGGCGGCATTCAACGACAGGCAAATCATGAACGGATGCTGGCGGATTATGAAATGAAAGCATTGCATTCGCAGATGAATCCGCATTTTATTTTCAATTGCCTCAACAGTATAAAGGAGATGATCCTGTTTGATGAGAAAGACAAGGCTGGATTTTATTTAAGCCGTTTTGGTCAGCTGATCAGAGATACACTGGAACATTCGAAGAGAAGTTTTATCACGCTGGACCAGCTGATCGATTATCTCGAACGCTATATTGAAATGGAAAAGATAAGATTTTCTAATTTCGATTACTCCATTGAAATTGGACAGGATGTACGACCCAGGGAAATTAAAATACCCCCTTTGTTGATTCAGCCATTGATTGAGAATGCCATCTGGCATGGCCTCAGTTCTCTGCCGACAGATAAAAAGCTTGCCATTAGTTTTTTCTACCGGGATGAAAACCTGGTTTGCAGAATCACCGATAATGGGATCGGCATCACTGCTTCGCAAAAAAACAGGAAGGAAAATCACAATTCAACAGGGATCGAGAATATCAATAAACGTATTGCGCTTCTCAACCACACATACCAGACCACCAGTTACCTGACCATTACAGACAGGGAAGATCTCATTCCTCCTCAACGAGGTACGGTGGCAGAATTAGCTATATTCACTGAAATAGAATAGATCAAAACAAATGATAAAAACAATTCTTGTAGATGATGAAATCAATGGCATTAATACGCTGCGATATCTGTTAGAGAAAAATTGTCCGGAGATTGAAATCATCGAAACCTGTCAGAATCCCGAGCATGCGAGATCTGCAATCCAACAACAGAAACCGGATCTTGTATTTATGGATATAGCCATGCCGGGTAAATCCGGACTGGAGGTGATCCGTGAATTGCCGTCGATCAATTTTGAAATCATTTTTGTAACAGCTCACCTTGAGTTTATGGTCCAGGCTTTTAAATTCAGCGCCATTGATTATCTGTTGAAGCCTGTAGATGAAAGCATGCTCATCGATGCAGTAGTACGAGCAGAATCGAGGCTCAGGGCAGGCCAGCTGAATAAGAACCTGGAGACGCTCATCTACAACATTCAACAGCAAAAGAAAATGAGTGATATGAAAATCTGTATTTCTTCAGTCAAAGGTTTTCAGTTTGTCAAGGTCAGTGACATCATTTGTTGTAAGGCCGAAGACAGTTACACTATTTTTCACCTGGTCGATCATCAAAAGATCGTCGCTTCCAAAACTTTGCTGGAGTTTGAAATAATGCTGGAACACCAACAGTTTATTCGTGTCCATAATTCATTTCTCGTCAATCTTCAGCATGTCAAGGAATACAAGCATGGAGACGGAGGGAAAATTATCCTGTCCAATGGATTAGAGATCGAAGTTTCGAGAAGGAAGAAAGAGCTTTTTATAACCCAGATGAAAGAGATCCATAAACTGTAAAGAATTGTCATGGGTTAGCTTATCAATTTTGATTGGCCTGATAATTTTCGATCACTGCCAAAAGTTTATTGATCATCACCAGCAGGTGGGCATATTTTTGTTCCATGAGCA
>JANMVA010000682.1:0-9382 GCA_031392195.1 Saprospiraceae bacterium
CACGGGCGATAGGAATGCCAGCGCATCGGCATATCGTGCCCCCGCGGGCGTACAATCCTGAAGGGAATATAAAGGCAGAGAGCATAGCGCATGGGGCATAGGGGAAATGCAATAGGCAATTTGCAATAAGCAATAAGCAAAATCATAAAAGCTTAATCAGCGTAAATCTGCGAAATCAGCGGCGTAAGCAGGAGAATATAATTGTATTGGCGGGGCTTGCCCCCGTCTTGGATTATTCCAGGAAGAATGTACTTACTTCACATAGAAACCTCCACTAACATCTGTTCTGTTGCCTTGAGCAAGGGAGATGTGTTGTTGCAATGCATTGAATTGTCTGAGGGGTTGAATCATACGGCGATGCTTGCACCAATGATCGACCAGGTGCTGAAGGAAAATCAATTACTCCCTTCTGATTTGTCTGCGGTCTCAGTGAGTAGTGGTCCTGGATCATATACGGGATTAAGGGTCGGCAGTTCGACGGCGAAAGCGATGGCTTATAGTTTGGCTATTCCCATCATCGGTGTTCCTACCCTTTTATCGCTTGCTTATGCCGCATCGGAGCATTATCCGGATATGGATTATTTCCTTCCTATGCTGGATGCGAGGCGAAATGAGGTGTATGTGGCCTTATTCGATAATGACTTGAATGAGGTGATGCAGGTTTCATCCCTGATCGTGGAAAATGAAACCGTCAGGGAATTGATCCCGGCGGGAAAGATCATGGCTTGTGGGGATGGAGCCAAAAAGGTCGAAAAGCTGGGAGCTGAAATCGGAATCGAGGTTGATCCACGTATTATATGCAGTGCCCGCCATCTTATAAGGCCTGCCTTTCAGCAATTTATCTCCGGGCGTAAGGGTGATCCCATGCATTTTGTGCCCTTTTATATGAAGCCTCCTAACATTACCCAGCAGCGGAAGGCGTTATAAGCGAGAAACCAGGCAAGAAGGGAGTGTCAGTTAAATATTCAAAGCCATTTGTATATAATTCATTTATTTGACATATTCTTTTCTAAAACAAACAGTTATGTATTATTATTAAAAACATGGAATGATTTGTGCAACACATGTCATGAATCCGAATAATCTCGCTCATGATGAAAAAGAAGACTGAAATTGTAAGTTTGAGAAAAGGGACCAGCGAAATAGAACTCAATTACGCTGATCTCCGAAAAGCTGTGCTGGTGCTTCGGGCAGTCAACCACAAGTTAAGACAACGTGTGATCGATTTGCTTGAAGAACAGGCCACTATGACTGTGACTGATATTTATATCAAATTGCGCCTCGAGCAGTCTGTTGCCTCCCAGCATCTGGCTATTCTGCGCCGTGCGGGAGTTGTCCTTACCGAACGCCAGGGTAAATTTATTTACTACTCATTAGACAAGGACCGCTTAAACCAGATATCTAAGCTCGTAGAAGAGCTCGCTGGCTAAATCTTTACTTTAAGCAGCCATTTTAAGGCATTGATACAGTGAAGATTAAAAAATATTTAAATCCCCCCATTTTTCACATTTCCTTTACAATCAATCACTTACGCTAGCTAAGTTGATAAACAGTGGTTTATAAATGTAATTATTTTGTAATACCACTTGTTTAGCTCAAATCTTATTAGCAAATTTGACGTAAGGTTTAACTCAAAATAAGGAAATGTATGAAGAGGACTAAGGTCACCTTTCAGCAGGAGAAGCTTCAGGTGTCTACAGAACTTATGCGAGCCCTGGCTCACCCACTCAGATTGAAAATCCTGGAATTCTTAGATCAAAACAAGAACATCCAGGTTAATCAGATTTACAATACTCTCAAGATCGAGCAATCTATTGCATCGCAGCATCTTCGAATCCTGAAGAATGCGGGCGTACTGGTAGCCGATAAGGATGGAAAGTATATGCATTACACCATAGACTACCAGAGGGTTAGCAACGCTGTGAAAGCTATCAACCGATTCATGGGTAAATAGACAGATTATCAGCCGAAACGAATACATAATTAATTCCCATCCCAAATTTTCCCTCCCTGCGGGCTTTAAGACCAATTCCCTCCTTCAGTAGATCTTAGCAGGTATCACCAGTTTCCCTTGCAGACGAGCAAGTTTCCAATCCCCTTACCGGATCCGCATGGATGCGCTGATCAGGCCTTGTCTTTACTGTCGATCGGTAACACGGACGGAGTTACTTCGCCATCTAATGTGGCGTTGTCCAACTTGTCATCCAGCGAAGTAACAGGCTTGGAGCGGAAAATACGGCGATGGAATAAGAGAAGTGTAAATACGCCTGTAGATATGGCGGTATCGGAAATATTAAACACAGGCCGGAAAAACTGGAACCGCTGACCACCCCAAATCGGGAATGATTCCGGTAATCGTGTGTCGATCAACGGGAAATAAAGCATGTCCACCACCTTCCCAAACAGGAATGGAGCATACCCTCCCTCAGCAGGGAATAGCGTCGCGATTCCACCATGATATGGTGTTGCTGAAAAGATGACACCGTAAAAAGCGCTGTCAAGAATATTGCCTAGCGCGCCTGCCAAAATGAGGGAAAAAGACATGATCACACCAATGGTTTCTTTAGCCTTGATCAGTGTATGGATGATGTAGATCAAAAATCCAACAGCTATTAATCTGAAAACACTCAATGCCAGCTTACCCCAATTGCCTCCAAGGGATAACCCGAAGGCCATACCTTCATTTTCTACAAAATGGATCCGGGCCCAGGAAGCTCCCAGGATGGCAAACTCTTCGCCATATTCCATATTCGTTTTCACCCAGATCTTGATGAACTGGTCCACAAACAGGACAATGAAAACAATCAATAGGACAGCGTTGCGCCTTGACATTTTGTAGCTATTCGGTTAAGGTTTCCTCGAAGGCCTGCTCAGACAGCACAAAGCTTTCAGAAGAAAATGATCAGATGTAAAGAAGGTTGATTAGTTCTGCGCCTGTTTAGCCTCGATCGAAAGTGTGGCGTGAGGCACTGCACGAAGCCTTTCTTTAGAGATCAACCTTCCGGTTTCCCTGCAGATACCATACACTTTGTTCTTGATCCTGATCTTGGCATTTTCCAGATGCTGTATCAGCTTTTGCTGACGTGCGGCCATGGAGCTTACACGCTCGCTTTCAAGCGTACTCAGCCCGTCATCAAGGCCTTTGATCTTATTGTCGGGATTCTCGGCCATGTCTTCGAGCTGCTTGAGGTAAAACTCAAGCTGCTCCCTGGCGACAATTAACTTCTGATCGATAAGCTGATCGAATTCCTCCAGTTCCTTATCACTATACCGGGACTTCTGTGGCTCTTCTGCAATTGTATTTGCTGCTGGCTTGAACTCTTTTTTATCTGACATCTTTACAATTGATTTCACCGGGGGGCCGGTGACAGGTTTGTGTACGTTAGGTTGTGATTCTTTTGGTTTAGCCTGTTCCTTTGCTTTTTCTGTATTTGGTTTGGAACTCACTGATGGCTTATCTGCCACATCGGAAATCTTTGAACCCGTTGGTTTTGCAATTTCCTTAGCGGCTGTTTGTGTTTTGGACTTTACAGCAGTCTCAGGTTTTTTAATCTCAGGTTTTTTAATCTCAGCGGGCTTTGCTTTGACCATGTTTGGCTTGGATGAGATTATGTTTTTCTGAGGTGTTGTTCCTCCCTTCACTTTTGAAGGTGCGCTCTTTATAGGCGTATTTGATTTAACCTGTCCTTTTGATGCGGGCTTCGTCGTTGCTGAAGCTGTCGTATTCCTTCCGGAATCAGCCTTAGAGGCTGTTTTTGTTGTCGACTTCGCGGCAGGTTTAGATTTTAATGCTTGCTTTGGTTCAACTCTTTTTGCTCCTTTGCCTGCAACCTGTTTAGGCTTTGCGGCAGGTTTGGGTTTCGAAACTGACTTCACCGGGCTTTGCTTTTTAGCAACTGGTTTGGGAGCAGCTTTTGAGGCTGTCTTAGGCTTAGTTGCCGGTTTCCTGGTTGCCGGAGCAGCTTTCTTAGTCTTTGAAACCGGGGCTGGTTTTACTTTGGCTTTAGCCTTTACAGGCGCGGCTTTTGGTTTGGCAGACGATTTCGATGCTGATTTCTTAGTTACCGGGGCTTTGGCTGGTTTTGCTTTAGCGCCTTTTCCTTTCGATGATTTAACAGATTTTTGAGTGGCCATAACCGCCCGGGTTTAAAATGAGTTGTGAATTAAGTCATACGTCACGTTCTTGATACGTTTTTGAAATATGCTCTTAAATCGCCGCAAATTTAACAGAAAACCAATGATTTAAGCTATTTGCTTTACAAACTGGGGTGCTTTCAAGTGGTATTAATCAATTTCTCATCTAATTAGTTCATTTACAGTACACTGCCCAGTTCACTAGTTTTGGTGAATTTGTCTTCCTATTGAAATTCAGTCATTTACAAAATAAATTAATAAACATATTTAAAGTCTTGACCTATACTAACTTAGAAAAACAATTCGGAAATTAAGTCTCGATTTAAGAGCGCCCATTTAAAAATGATCAGTTAACACCTTTATAATCAGTCATTTCAGAGGAGCTCATTTTCTATCTTTGAGGGGTCATCGGATCATGGGAAAAGCACTGCACAACAGGGTAAACCGTAAGGAATTGAGGCAAAAGGTCAGGGAGGAGACAAAGCTCCGGACCACTCTTTCTTTTTATGCCTATGCGCGGTTGGAGGATCCGGCTGCATTCAGAGATGCTTTTTACAAGGGGCTGGGATCAATGGAGGTGCTCGGAAGGATTTATGTAGCCCATGAAGGGGTGAATGCCCAAATCTCCATCCCGGGTGAAAACCTGGAAATTTTCAGAGACTTTCTCGAGACCATTCCGTTCCTGAAAAATATCAGGTTGAACATAGCAGTGGAAGATGACGGGAAGTCCTTCTTTACGCTCGCCATCAAGATGCGGAATAAGATCGTGGCTGATGGCCTGGAGGAGGACGGATTTGATGTCACCAATAGCGGCAACCACCTGAATGCAGCAGAATTCAATCACCTCTCAGCGCAGCCCGATACGATTGTGGTGGACATGCGCAATCACTATGAGAGCGAAGTCGGTTTTTTTGAAAATGCCATTCTGCCTCCGATGGAGACATTCCGGGAAGGGCTGCCCATGGTGGCGGAGATGTTGGAAGAAGAGAAAGAAAAGCATATTGTCATGTATTGCACCGGTGGTATCAGGTGCGAAAAAGCTTCGGCTTACCTCAAATACAGGGGGTTCAAAAATGTATATCAGTTAGATGGCGGCATCATCGAGTATGCGCGTCAGGTAGCAGAGCAAGGACTGAGTAATAAGTTTATCGGAAAGAATTTTGTCTTTGATGAACGGCTTGGAGAAAGGATCTCTGATGACATTGTTGCCACATGTCATCTGTGTGGTAAATCCTGCGATACACATACGAATTGTGCTAACGATGCCTGTCACCTGTTATTCATCCAGTGTCCTGAATGTTCCGGCGATTATTCCGGATGTTGCTCCGTGAAGTGCAAGGAGTTTATTGCTTTGCCTGAAGAAGAGCGCAAACCTCTGCGCGGTCAGATTGAATTCAACGGAACGAAGTTTTCGAAGAGCCGACCGGGGATGCTTTAAGCAGTTAAAATTTATTTTCTCGTAGGGGTTCAAAATATTGAACCCCTACGAGAAAATAAATTTAACCTGCCGGTGCCATATCCGCAGGCCAGTGGTTCAGCGCATCAAGGACGCCACCCATCAGTGCAAATGTGATGATCCAGTAGAGTGCATTGATCGCGAGGTTCTTGAAATTCTTTCTTTCGAAAAGTCCGTTCGTAACCAATACAGGTACAGCAATCATGATAGCAACGATAATTCCATGAACAACGCCATGCTTAAAAGTATCATATTGACCCTCCTGTCCGGGTCCATCGACATTCATGAGCATAAACATGGACATCATAAAAGACATCAACAGGGATACACCCATGATGACAGCCATGTTTCCTCCTTTCAGGTCTTCTTCTTTGAATCCTAAGGAATTCATCCAGGCTTTACCGAAAACTGCTTTGTGATAAAAAATAAAACCCACGATCATGGGAATCAGTGCAGCAATGATGACTGCTATCCAATTTGGACTAGGCATAGTTTGGTTTGTTTTGATTGTGAATAGAAGAAGAAATGTAGCTATAAAGTATGAGCTGTGCAAAGGGCATGGAGCAGGGGGCATCCTTCGACCTGCATGCACGCAACCATGTGCGACAGCTCAGGAGCCGTAGAGCATGAATTGCGAAAGGGGAGTACACACCCAATTGTTCGTGAACCGTCAGCCGTGAACCGTAAGAATTAGATTCAGGTATGATTTCAATTTGAGATAAATAAAACATATGGAATGTCAAGACAGGTCTAATAGCCAATTCCATTCATGAAACGTGAATTGAAAGCGAAGAATCTTCAGCGTTGAGATTGTTACTTGCCGTGGGGACAAGCCGCTTCTACACAAATTCATTATAGTCGGCTCACGGTTGACGGCTCACGATTTTTCTGCGTAGAACTTAATTCCTTTCAATCCCTGGTCGAATTGTTTTTTCATTTCCGATTTCATAGCGAGAGCGAAATATTTGCTCCAGGGCATCACGCCAACTTTGCTATCCATCTTCCAGGTCACCTCGATTTGCTTCCCTTTGTTGGCAAACTGAAAAGTGGAATTAGTGTCACCCCAATCTTCCGAATGAAGGGCGCAGACGATTTGTTCGTTAGTGGTGACAGTAGCAAGTGTCATGGTTCCCGTACCCATTCGTTTATCTTCAGATACCCATTTGTAAAAAGCACCTTGCCCTACGGGTGGATTACTGAAGGTCATCTCCATCATGGGGTCCATTCGTTTCCAGGGGGACCATTTTTCCCAGTTGCGCAGATCATTGACTTGTTCGAAGACGCGGTCCATCGGAGCATCGATGGTGATATTCCTGCTGACATTGACTTCCCTGGGGAGAAGGAATGAAAAGAGGATCAGGGCGACAAAAAGAATGCCTATCCATAGAGCGAGTTTTTGGAAGAATTTTTTCATGTTATTTCGATTTCTTCGTTAAAGATCGGAAATAGAATTTTTATAAGCCCATGAGTGTTTTCTCAGACCAACCGATGTTCAAACCTCCTGTATGACGTCAAAACCTTTAAAGCTTCCTGTCACAGCAAATCCAAATATGTGTTTTGCTATTCCTCTTTCTTTGATTTTAAGAGCAGTCTCATTGATAGTTGCTCCGGAACCAACGGCGTCATCAATGAGCAAGATACGCTTGTAACTTGCTACCTCCCGGACTAAAATACTTGACCTGGCATTTTCTATCCTGTCTTCAATTTTACTCAATGCCTTTTGAGGGACAACTATGTTGCCCTTCACTTTGATCAGATTGATATGAGGCAGAGGAATGGAAAGTGTTGTTTGGAATACCTTCATGATTTGCACTTCTCTTTTGATCGTAGGGGGGATATATCCAACAGCTTCAATATTTTCTGTCTTTATTAGATTTAAAAGAAGAGGCTTTATCCAGGCCACAATTTCTTTCATCATACTCTTGTTTTGACCCTGTTTTGCAAAGTGTATCAGGTTGCCAAGCCTTGTTTTACCAAAACGCTCGATAGCATAAAAATCAGCATAGTATAAATCATCCAGTCCAATCTGACTAAATGCTTTTGTGCTCCTTATTTTTTGATTTCCATTGATCAAACCATTTTTTCCAAAGAAATCGAGATCCTTTTTTCTCGTTCGAATAAATTCCTGAATTGTTTTCAGCAGAGGTAATTTTTGTCGGGCACACCAAAACTTCATTGCTTGCAATCCTTCCAGACGCTGACCCTTCTCTGTAATAAAGAGAAAATGTTTTTGTAAGAAGTCTTCCTCCTCATTTGAAATTTCAATTTTTTCTCCTTCTTCCGGTTTTGCTTCAGTTAACATATAATATGTCCTTGGAGCCTTCCCTATTTTCTGAAGGATATTTTCTTCGACTAAATCATTCAATATCCTATGTACCATTTGCCTGGATATGCCCAGAACATCTGATAGCTGAGAAGCTGACATTTCACCACCCAATTTGATCTGTCTAATAAGCTCTTTTTTCATAGTGGATTTACCATTTACTGTAAACTGTAAACCATAAAAATAGAATATTTAGTTTACAGTTTACAGTAAATATTCCACTGTAAACTAATAAAACGCAAATAATTGAAATTCAAGAGTTTAGACTCTGAGAACGGCCCTAAAAGCGGATTACATGAGGGGAAAGCTAAATGCAATTAGAAATTACAACAGTCCCTCGATCACTTTCTCCTCATTGATCCCTTCTGCCTCTGCTTTGTAGTTGCGTACGATCCGGTGGCGAAGCACATACTTGGCAATCGCTTTCACATCGGAGATATCCGGCGAATACTTACCTGAAATAGCAGCGTGACATTTAGCGCCAAGCACGAGATACTGTGATGCACGGGGGCCTGCTCCCCAGGTGATGTATTGATTTACCTCTGCAGATGCACGGGCAGTATTGGGCCTGGTTTTAGAAGCCAGTGAAACTGCATACTCCAATACATTATCTGCGACCGGGATCTTTCGTACCAGTTGCTGGAAATGCAGGATCTCTACAGAAGAAAGAATGTGGCTCAATGTGACGTCCTGAACTGAGGTTGTTGTTTTTACGACCTGGATCTCTTCTTCATACGAAGGATAGTCTAGTGGAATATTGAACATAAACCTGTCGAGCTGGGCTTCCGGAAGGGGATAAGTTCCTTCCTGTTCGATCGGATTTTGCGTAGCCAAAACGAAAAACGGGGATGGAAGAATATGGCGATCCCCACTGACCGTAACTGATCTTTCCTGCATGGCTTCCAGGAGGGCAGCCTGTGTTTTAGGAGGCGTCCGGTTGATCTCATCAGCCAGGATAATATTGGCAAAAATCGGCCCGCGGTTAAACTTGAAATGCCGGCTTTCATCCAGGATTTCAGTACCCGTAATATCTGAGGGCATGAGGTCAGGGGTAAACTGGATACGTTTGAACTCCAGGTCCAGGACTTCTGAAATCGTGCTTACCAACAGTGTTTTAGCCAAACCCGGAACACCTACCAGGAGGCTGTGGCCATTGCTGAAAAGGGAAATTAAAACCGCCTTGACGACTTCATCCTGACCGACGATAATCTTGGCTATTTCATTCCTGAGATCCTTATATTTTAACGCCAGGTTATCAATGGCCTGGACATCAGATGCGTATTGTGTCGACATAGAAAGCGTAAAATAGGGGGATTTAAACCCCTTTAACGTAATGGAGGGGTAAAACTATATGAAATCTGGAAAAAGCAGGGAGCAGGGAGCATGGAGCATGGGGAAAACTTGTAATGGCGGGACTAGCCCCCACCCTGGAAAATACCCCTGGGATAAGATCCCGCAATTGCAAAACT
>JANMVA010000028.1:0-5275 GCA_031392195.1 Saprospiraceae bacterium
ACATTCGCCGGCAATCCATTCTGTCATTCCGGTTCCCGCGCCATCACGATGGATGTTGTGCGATCAGTGAGTAATAGTCATGGCGAATTAATACTCACTCTTAATTTTGAAGATTACACCACAGAAGATCACGATATCCGCATGAGTTTCCATCACATGCATCATGAATTGATCCCGGATGGTGTCAATACAGAAACTGTCTGGATCAGAGGCTCAGATAACGATCCGTTTGTATTACTGACTAATTTGCCAAACATCGCTTCCGAAAGAGGGCAATGGAATTATTTTTCCGGATTGGAAGTCACAGACACGTTGGTCGATGCATCACAGGAATTTTCTTCTTCTTTCCAGGTCAAATTTGTTTTTGATGTACATGCTACTGCAGGACAAATCAATAGCGAAGACGGTCAGACCATCGATGACATTGCTTTCGAAGTGATCTCCCGCGATATTAAGATTGACGATCTCATTCATCCGTCAGTAATCTCATGTGGGCTGGGAACAGAAACAATCCAGGTAGAAATCACAAATACTTCCAGTAAAGAAGTGACCGGCATTACGGCGCACTACCGCATCAATGACGGAACAGAGCATGTCACTTCCATCGGATCGATTCCAATGGAAACCACATCTGTATTTTCATTATCACCCGTTGCCGATTTTTCCTCACCGGGATTATACGAACTTGAAGTTTGGGTTGTAAGCCCTGATGATGATTTTCCACTAAATGATACGACGAGATTTATCATTCAACATTCTCCCCTTGTTGATACCTATCCTTATAAAGAAGGATTTGAAAGTGGAACAGGTAACTGGCTCGAAGGCGGAATTAATTCGTCATGGGCGCATGGTCAACCCGGAAAAGAATTTATTTCAAGAGCCGCAGAAGGAGATAATGCTTGGATTACGGGCCTGACGCAGGATCATAATGCAGATGAGATTTCTTATTTGTATTCTCCATGCTTTGATCTCAATGGTTTGACACAACCATTTTTATCATTTGCGCTCCTGTACCAACTTGAGGTGAGCTATGACTATGCATGGGTAGAATACCGGACAGGAAATTCGACTACATGGACCAAGCTCGGCACACAGGGTAGCGGTACGAACTGGTACAATCATGCTTCACATACCTGGAATGGTAATCAACTCAAATGGGTTACATCAGGTATTGCGATTCCGGTAAATAATACAACTGTTCAATTCCGTTGGGTCATGTTTTCAGATGTGGGTGTTGAATTGGAAGGTATCGGTATTGACCAGGTGCATGTCTATGATCGCGTTCCTATTTACACCGGAAATGCGATGCAGATGACGATCCCTGTTTCCGGAAACAACTGGGTTCATTTTGATCAGGGTGGCTCACGAATATTCAGCATTCATCCAAATAATCAAAACCTGGGCAACGTAACTCTTTCGCTTTTTAAATCAGCGCAGAATTTTACAAACGGTGACAGCCTTTATCTCGCTTCGCGCAATTGGGTTGTGACAAGTACCATGCAACCTTCATCCAATATTATGATGAGAAGTTACCTGACTGCAACTGAAGCAAACAATCTTGTGAATGCAACAGGTTGTTCGCAATGCACTGCTGCGAGAGATGGATTTGATGTTGCTGCACTGCGCTATACAGGGCCTAATCAGGACGGAACCTACAGCAACAATACGTCAAGTCTTGTTGACAATTATGAGACGGATGAAACCCAGGTTTATCCTTATGACATTGGTTATTATGCAGAATGGACTTCACCCGGACTTTCTGAATGGTGGATCACGTCGCCAGTCACTCATCAGGCAGGTTCATTGTCGAGAAGAATTAATACCAGCGATGATGATGCAGAAGAACATCAGGACAATGGTTCTGTCAATCCGATTCGTGAATATCTCGCATTGACAGAATATGATGGTGATCAGAAAATTGGTTTAAGATTTCGAAATATTACTGTTCCAACTGGATCCTATATTTCATCTGCTACCTTGACATTTGCGTCATCTGACACAACTGGCATTCCGACTGATTTGACAATTCAATCTGAAACAGTCAATGATGCAACTACTTTTAAAACATCGACCTACAATATTTCACTCAGACCTCGCTCAACACAAATTGTGAATTGGTCTCCATCTTCCTGGACCACGAATGTAGAATACACTTCTCCGGATATACGCCACGTCGTACAAGAGATTGTAGACAGGCCGGGATGGCTTCCGGGAAATGATGTTGTGATTGTATTGCGTGGTGATGGATTGAGAGAGGCCTGGAGTTATGATGGTGATCCTACAAAAGCACCATCACTTCAATTGACGTTTTCGGATCTGTGCATGGATCAGGGAGTCGTATATGTAAATCATCAGGGCAATGGTAACCAGAATGGGTCTTCGTGGACAAATGCATACAGGACTTTCGAACAGGCACTTGACAGAGCTGCTCATTGCACGGACATCAGTCAGATATGGATTGCGGGTGGCACTTATTCTCCGCACAAGGAAGTAGGTCGTAGTTCGGGTTTCAAAATTCCACAGGGCGTCCAGGTTTTTGGTGGTTTCCAGGGAAATGAGACGCTAGTCAGCCAGCGGATCTATAATGCTTTTCCAACCATCCTGAGTGGAGATATTGGGATTCCAAATGTCACTTCGGATAACTTATATCATGTAGTCTCCATCTTACCCGGAACCGACCCCGTTATATTGGATGGGATCCGGATCGAAAAGGGAATGGCCAATGGTAGCATGATCCAGGATCAGCGGGGTAGCGGGCTCTATAATGAAGGCAAACTTTCCGGCCATCAGGTGCTCCTGCAAAATAATTCAGCTCCTGCAGCCTACAATGGTCCCGGAAGCCTGCTCACTTCAACCGGTATCATCGAGATAAAGCCCTGATCTACAATTCGTGGCACGATTTTTTGAGGATAAGGTTGATCGATTGTCAGGGATATTTTTGGTTTCCCAAAAACCAATACCCCAAAGCAAAAAATCCTACACAATGAGCGTTTAACACATTAGATTATATTGTAATGTGTTAATTGTTTAGTAGATTTGGCTCTTCCTGCGAGGATATTACCGGTAGAGCCTTAATCGTATTGGTATATTTCTAACTTTGCACCGCTTGTTGCCCCCTTGACTACTTGCTCCTATGAACTGCGTAAAACTCAACTTTCTCCTACTATCCTTTTGTCTTGTTCTTTCTGTAGAAGCCCAGTCTGTATTGTCCAGGGTTACATTTCCAATCGATGAGCAGCAAACCCGCAGTACACTGGCTAAAGCAGGCATCGACCTGTCCCACGGCCATGGCAAACTCGATCAGTTTTTCACGACAGAAGTCCAGGATTTTGAGCTCGAGCGTTTCAAAGCATTGGGCATCCGGTACGAAATAGATATACCTGATCTTTCCAAATATCGTAAAGAAGGAAATCACCCCACCAGAGGGGGAGGAGGTCAGCTGGAGTGCCAGGATCACCGTTTTGACAATGCAGTCCCAAAGAATTTTGAACTAGGTTCAGTAGGCGGGTTTCTTTCCCTCCCGGAAGTGTTGGATCACCTCGATGCGATGACGATCCTCTATCCACATCTTATTTCGAGCAGACGTCCGATAGGAAATATCAAGACATGGAAAAACAACAGCATTTTCTGGGCTCGCATTTCAGATCAACCTGAAACCGATGAACAGGAACCTGAAATATTATACACAGGTCTGCATCACGCACGGGAATTCATCAGCGTCAGCCAGACGATTTACTACATGTGGTATCTGTTGGAGAACTATGATAAAAATCCGATGATCAAACAGATGCTTGATCACACAGAATTATACTTCGTCCCTGTTGTCAATCCCGATGGCCTCAATTACAACGTTGAAGGGTATGATGAAGTCGAAGGAATATTCCATCACAACCACCGTAAGAATTTGCGCGACAATGATGAAGACGGTGTATTCGATCCAAAAAATGATGGTGTGGATCTCAACAGGAATTATGGCTGGGAATGGGGATATGATGATGAAGGATCTTCTTCATTTCCCGGAAGTGATACTTATCGCGGACCCTTTCCTTTTTCAGAACCCGAATCAAGAGCCATCGAATTTTTATGCAATGCGCATGAATTCAAACTTGCATTAAACTATCACTCCTACGGTGACCTCCTTGTTTATCCCTGGGGTTATGTCGATGAGCATACAAAGGACTCGACTATATTCAGTCATTATGGACAACTGGTGACAGAGCTCAACAGGTTTGTTTATGGACGCGGAATGGAGACTGTGGGCTATATCACGAATGGCGATTCGGATGACTGGATGTATGGTGAGCTCGGCATCTTCGCTATGACACCTGAGGTGGGTGGTCCGGATGATGGGTTTTATCCGGCGCAGGAAAATATCATTGACCTATGTCAATCAACATTAGAGATGAATTTACTGTCTGCACGGCTGATCAATTCCTTAGTATCCATTACAGACCAGACTCCGCTCTTCATCAATAAAGGAATAAATCCGCTCAACCTTGAATTCAATCGTTATGGTCTGCTAGATGGTCAGGTAACGATTTCATTCAATCCAGCCAGTCCTGAAATAATCGATGTGCCTACACCATTCACCTTGAATCTCGAAAAATTTACTCCACATCAACGCAATCTTTTCTTCGTTGTCGATGATGAGATCGAGTACGGGGCAACAGCTAAAATTGAGATCGTGATCCAACAGGGAACATATTCATTCCGCGACACCATTACGAAAGTGCGTGCTGATTATTTCACCCCGGTGGATGACAGTGGTGATCTTGAAAATTGGGATAAATCAAATGGAGCTGAGTGGGGATTAACGCCTGAGCTGTATAAATCATCTCCGGTGTCCATCTCAGATAGTCCCGATGAAAATTATGGTGAGAATGCCAATGAAATAATTCTTCTCAATCAGAATATTGATCTGACAGATGTGACCGGTGCGTATGTTCAGTTCTGGGCACAATGGGATATCGAAGATCACTATGACTATGTTATATTCCAGGCAAGCACGGATGGAAAGAATTGGGATAATCTATGTGGAGATCATTCCAAATTAGGCTCCCTCTTTCAGTTATACGAGCAGCCTTTGTATGATGGAAAACAAACACAATGGCTACTGGAAACAACCGACCTGGAGAATTATCTCGGCGAAAATATCCAGTTACGTTTTTCATTGGTATCGGATGGCTTCCTTTCCAGGGATGGTTTTTATTTCGATGATTTCAAGATCATTACGATCAAGGAAAAATCGGTTGCTACTACGGAAGTAGATCCGTCT
>JANMVA010000041.1:0-1675 GCA_031392195.1 Saprospiraceae bacterium
GATCTGCTCGATGTCCTTTCATATGATACAAAGATCAGCGAGAATGATATAGCCTTCAGGACTTCATTTCCATATGTACAATTGCCATGGTCAGGAACAAGCTATTGTTCAGGTCACCCAAGAGAGTATACACAACCCGAAGTATTGCCTCCCACGACTACAGGTATTACAGGTCTAAGTTCTCCTGATGTATTTGCCATGAATCAACCAAATCCATTTACTGAATCAACGCTGATCAAATATCATTTGCGCAGTGCGGGTCATGTATCTGTGAAAATATATGATCAAAATGGAAGGCTCGTTGAAATCCTGGTGAATGAATCTAAAGTATCAGGTGAATATGAAGTTCAATGGAATGCTGACAATCAGCCATCCGGATTTTATATTGCTGCTATCACTTTAGGTAAATCATCAGTCTACACGATTAAAATGAATAAAGTCAATTAACCCAACGGAGGAGCTGCATCCGGCTAACCTAAACGGATGCGGCTCTAACCGGTTTTTATCAAGAAACAACACATTCAAATTCTAAAATCTAACAACATGAAAATTCTCCAAATTCTTTCTGTTGCTGCACTTCTGATCTTCCTCCTTAGTTGCCAGGCGACAAATAAAACTGTTCAACAGGAACAGCAAATCCCTGAACTGCTGATGCGTCCTCACCTGATCGGCCCTGAAGAAGAAATGGGCTACATCAAAGACACGTATCAATCACTGGTCACAAGAATAAATGCAAATCCGGCTGATTATGAATCCATGCTTTCTCTTGCAGAATTATTTATGCAGGAAGCGCGGATCTCCGGAGAACACGGGCACTACTACCCTGCCGCACTCCAGGTAATCAATACAGCATTAAATGGTCAAATCGAAGACCCGTTGAAATATCGCGCTTTGCTTGACAAAGCTTCAGTCCTTCTTTCATTGCATCAGTTTCCGGAAGCAAAAGAATTTGGTGCACAGGCATTGAAATTGAATGCTTTTTCGGCCGATGCTTATGGAGTGATGGTTGACGCTTATGTCGAATTAGGTGATTATGAGAATGCAGTAATAATGGCCGACAAGATGGTTTCTATTCGTCCTGATCTGAGATCCTATAGTCGTGTTTCATACTTAAGAGAAATTTATGGTGATGTGAATGGATCTATTGAAGCGATGAAATTGGCAGTTAGTGCCGGCTATCCGGGAATGGAACAAACAGAATGGGCCAGGTTGACATTGGGTCATCTGTATGAGCAATATGGACATCAGGATAGTGCAATGATCCAATATGCAAGTGCTCTTTCCGCCAGACCTAATTATCCTTTTGCAATTGCAGCTCTGGCCAACGGATATGCCAATGTGGGCAATTCAAAAATGGCAGACAGTCTCAATGCTGTTGCTTCTAATCTTATACCTGAGGTAGGCTTTTTTGTGGATAAAGCTATGTGGGAAAAAGAAAAAGGTCAGCTTGAGAATGCTAATGCAATTACAAAAGAAGTACTGGCGATGATGGCTGATGATGAGAAAGCCGGCCATTCGATGAGTCTTGAACTAGCCCGGGTCCACCTGCTCCTTAAGGATGATCCCTCAACAGCGCTTGATTATGCCATGAAAGAATATGCTGTTCGTCCTGAAAATATTGACGTCAACAAGGTGCTTGCTGAAATATATTTTCACCAGAATGACCTGATTAAAT
>JANMVA010000058.1:0-3282 GCA_031392195.1 Saprospiraceae bacterium
GCACTTTTTTATTTTCTTCGTCACGATGGATATATCCCGTCGGAAGATTATTGCTCGTGCATTCAAGCCACATATTTTCTTCGGGTATGTGAAGCATCATGTGATTGAAATCAAAGTTCATAAAATCATCGAGGAAAAGGCTTGCTTCTTCGTCCCATTTGATCACCACTTGCCATGATTCGATATCTACTTCCTGCAGCATGCCTTTCATAAAAGTGGACAAAGCTTTACAATCACCATACCTGTTCTTCTCCACATAGACAGCATCAAAGGATTGCCATCCACCAATGCCGAGTGAAACACTGACATATCTCCTGTTCTGTTGCATCCAGTGATAAAGCGTATCGATCTTACATTCTGTTGTGCTGCAATGGGCAGTCATTTTTTTGACCAAAGCTGCCATTTCAGGCGTGACCTTTTCTTTATCTTTGTTCAATTCATACAAGAATGCACCAAAGGATTTCCAGTCAGACATACTGCCTTCATAATCCCCAACCTTAAATAGTGCAGGAGAGAATAAAATCATCGGGAGTAATTCGTATGCTGGCGGTCCGGATTCTTCGCGATCAATTGCATTAAAGTTGTTGATCGTCCACGATTGTACTATCCTTCCCTCCTTGTTTTCGGATTCATGTTCAAAATCATGATTCAGCGTTTTCGTATGCAAAATTAAGTCCTCCGGCATATCCACGATAATGCTTGCCTGCTCAACAGATTCTTTCTTATATGCAGGACGCCAGTCAGGGTAACCCTGTGTTTCGTTATAAATGACCTGCCATTTATACTCAATGGTATAAGGAATTTGTCCTCCGAAGGACCGAAAGCCCAACATTCGACCATCATTCATGATACTGTAGCCATCATCATCAGCCTCATCCAGGATTTCTGATTTTTTTACTTTCCTTAAAAGATTTCCTCCTGCATCAAACAGAGTGGCACTGATAAATTCTGCTTTACTGTATTTATTATACCAAATGGTCACATAACTTTCAGGGGACTCTTCTTCAAAAATGGTGACGGTCTTAGAAACTTCATGAATATACTTTCGTGGGGACTCAATCACATACCGGCTTATTTCTGATCGAATGACAGCATCTGCATTTTTCACTAATGCCGGATCAATTTTCGATACTGCCAATTCAGGCTTATCCTGCCCATAACTAATTCCGGCCCATGTAATGAACAGAACCCAGATTATCTTTTTCATGATTTTGTTCATCATACTTTTGTCAGTACGATCTGCTCATTGAATTTTTGCTTGCGCTGATCATACAGTGATTTCAATGTTTCATATTCTGCTGCTTCAAAATAGAGCTGCTTCAAAACATACTTCATCGTCACATTCAGCTTGCCGGGACTCTGCGTTGCTTCATACACAACCTGGATACCATTGCTTTCCGTCACATAACGGATGGGTTCAGGCAAAGCTTCGATCACGTAACCTTCTGGCAGTTCAAGATTCATAATCATTGTCGTTTCTGAGGGATAATTCATTTCGATCGGATATGTTCTTGATTCCAGTTTGAACGGATTGATGGCCATGTCTGCAGGGAATATATGTGAGAGATAGATTTTATCAGGTGTTGCATTCCCACTCGGATGATTGACCGCTGCCTTTAGTTGTAATGGAAGTGAAGGATCATCCTTGTTGATCAATTCCAGTGCAGTAAGTTTAATCGCATTCGTTCCAGACACAAGAAGATCTTCTCCGTATTTATCTTTTTCTTCTGCAGCATAGACTCGCTGGTAGAATGCATGATAACCTGTAAACCTGGATTCGATGGTTCCTTCGATATTTCCATCCGGATTCAACTTGCCTTTGAGCAGGTATGTTGTTTTACTATCTGTTGGCTTGATGTTAATCCATACAGGATTTACTTTATCCACCACCAGTCCTCTCGAATTCATCGAATTGGGATTCACTGTTCCAAAAGGAACCTTTTTATTCCCCGCATCAATCCATACGTCTTTTCCATCAATGTTGGCTAGCAGGAGCAAGTGGTCAAACTGGTCCATAAAGGGATATAGCTCAATGGCTTTTCCATTCGATCTTGTGCTGATGAGAATCGGTTTGACAGATATGCCTGCCTGCGTGAGACCAGCCCAGATCAGCTTGTTAAGGCTCCCACTATCAGTTGATTTAGCTTTCAGAATTTCTGAAATTGATTTGCTTGTGCCATAACTATTCCACTCATTCCATTGAATATGATGATTGACATAATCATATAATTTGCGTGCAGTCTCCATTTGATTTGTAGAAATAGCAACTGGAATTCCCGCAGCTTCGAGCACAAGTTCCCCTGGTCTTTTATTATTGATCTGACCGCCCCAGTTCTGATGGTCAAAAAGTAGTTCAGAAACTTTTTTCCAGCTGTTCATGATCGGTTCGTGTGCTCCTAATCGGGGTTTGATCATATTAAGCCTGAAACGTATTCGCGAATAATAATCATCCATCGTTGTGATGCAGCATTCTTCTTTCAATGCAGGTACATCTTTATTGATAAATGTGTGGTTGACAAAATCGACATTGTACGTGCTTTGATTGATTACCTCTCTCTCCTTATGATCAAGCCCAGATCCTTGTGCCAGGATGATATAATCAAAAAATTCCGGGATCTGTGTTTTAAGTTCCGAATAGATGATGGGAATCTCCTCCTGGAAAAACCAATCGACGGGCTCGAAAACGTCATTGGAAAGAATATTGTACTGATATTCGATTATAGCACCGGGAATCAATTTTGGAAATGCAATTTTTTTCGATGACCAGAAATCATTTGTAGCCTCTTCAAAGATCTGTGTATTGTCCACCTTGACTTCAGTACCATCCGGCAGATGGACCATGGCCTTTATATTTCCAATTTTTGAATAGTTATTTGCAGCATAGCGTATCTCAACATTTCCATAAACATCTAACGCGGATTGGGTTAAAAGTTTAATAACAATATGGCGTGTTTCTGTTAACGGATATTCCTCCTGCGCAATGTCATATCGTAGCCATCCCACTTTAGAGATGATGACGGCACTGGCTTCCGGATCAGGGTCATAAACTTTCATTGCCAGATGCTGCTGTGATACCTGCCCGAATTTAACCTTTGACTCCTGAGAAAAAAGAAAATTTGGAAATGTTAAAATGGAAATAAAGAATAATACTGTTTTCATAATCAACGAATTAATACTGGTGAAAAAAAATTCCGTAGTTCAAGATATTGAATTTGGGGGAAAATTTGAAATCTCTTTTTGCAAAGGAACTTTAATAAGCAATTGGCAATGAGCAATAAGCAA
>JANMVA010000077.1:0-5297 GCA_031392195.1 Saprospiraceae bacterium
GTTATTATTGCGGAAAAGGGTTCTCCCATCATCGCCTCTGCGATTGAGCAGATTGATCATTTTAATTCTTACAAAATTCCTCCGGATAAGATTCAGCATTACGTTGATAATATAGAGAAAGACTTTTTTAATCAAAGTGAGTTGCCGGAAAGTAAAAAATTTTGATCCTGCATTCAGGTTGGCATTGCGCGACCAACTGTTTCCATATTATGCCAAAGCTTCCCTGCTCGCTAAATCGTATAAAAACAGGTTTATCTGGACAGGTCAACTCACATACATATTTGCGACAAGTGCGGTGATCGTCTTATTGATGAATGTCATTTTTGGAATCCTTCCTGAGTGGGTATATTATATTGAATTTGTTCTGCTGTTTTTAATATTGACGCTTATTAGCATCGCTCATAAAAGGAAGGTGCATACCAGGTGGCTTGAATACAGGTTTCTGGTAGAAAGAATTCGGGTCGCTCCATATTTTTTTCTGGCAGGGAGAGATGTTTCAGGTATAACTCCATCATCAAATAGTTCGGGTAGGGAGAAAAAGGGTCAATGGGCCGTAATGGCTTTTGCTGAAATATGGCATCGTTTAAATATGAATGCCTATAAGCATAACACCTCATTGAAAAATGAAAAACCATTTAATAAGGAATTGATTTCATTCACCAGGAAATCATGGATTGAAGGTCAGCTGGCATTTCAGAATAAATATTATAAAACCAATGACCGGAAAAACACATTTTACGAAAAAGGTGGCCGGTATAATTTCATGGCGGCATTAGCCATAGCTTTCATTCACATCGTTTTATCATGGTTTCACGGCGAACATGAAAAACCGGATCTATTCCACAAGTTCCTCACCATTTTTGCCCTATCCCTTCCAACCATTGCTGCAGCCTTCGAAGGTATCCGGAGACAAAATGAATATTCCCGCAATAAGAACCGGAGTGAAGGAATGAAAGCAAACCTTGAATCACTGAAGGTAAAATTCAATGCAGCGAAAGAAGAAGAAGATTTTAATAAACTAATGCGCGAAGCTGACATCCTGATGCTCAGTGAAACACAGGAGTGGATGATGCTGATGGAGCCGATGGAGTTGGAGTTGAAAGCGTGATAAAACTGTAATATCAATGAAAAAGTCAAATGTTCTTATTTGTGGTGATTTGGTTTGGGATACATATATCGCAAGGCTTCCGATAGTTAATCATGGATATTCTGCTGGACATTCTAAAACTCAACTCAAAAATAATTGGGGTGGTGCATGGTATTTGCAAGAGGTGATTGAATTTTCAATAAAAGCTTACAATCAGCGAATAAAGAGCAATCAATCTGATTTGGATGGCCCGACTGAACATGAAATGCAATGCCAGTTGTTTTTTCCAAAAATGCTTGAACGGGATATTCTTGAAGGCGAGTCCTGTCCTGCAGGAATTGCAAAGGGGTTTTCAGTATGGAAATGGTATCCGGGTGTCAAGAGTTTGGCTTCTGCCGTTTTAAGAAAGAATGGAAATGAAGGTGAAGAAATAATTGATTTAAAATGGCCTAAAGGGAAAGCTCAACCCGGTACCTGGAGGGTCAGTGAGTTTTTAGGATGCCAGGCTGCAAATTGGACTTCCGGCAAAGGTGTGGACATATTTCCAAAGGAACCGGATCAAGTAGATGTCCTTGTCATCGAAAATCTGGGATTGGGTTTCGCATATCATCAACAATTCTGGCCATCATGTTTGGTGGACAAAAAGAAATATCCTTCTTCTATTGTAGTAAAAGGTGGATTTCCATTTACCTCTCCATTGATGAAGCACTTGTTAGACAATCATTCATTAAGTGAAAGGGTAACGATCATATTGGGTGCTGATGGATGGCGTGAAAACGGAGCCAATATAAGTCGTGGCATTTCATGGGATAGGACCATAGCGGATTTAGTGCAGGAATTCTCCCCAACCGGAGCTGGTCGATTGTTACGACATTGTAAGCGAGTGGTTGTTTTTTGTGGCAGGTCAGGTGCTGGAGTTTTTAGCCGTATTCCCAGGAGTCCGGCAGAATATAAAAAAATCTCTTCAACAATTCAATTTGAAAGATTTGTTTTTGATCCTGATTATGTGGAGGATAAATGGTCCTCAAAGTATGACGGGCACACCTTTGGAACTAGTTCAGTGATGACAGCTGCGTTTGTGACACATGAGTTGAGTGACAAAAAACCATCCTCCTATATCACTGTAGGAAGAGGTTTACAGGCTGCACGTGAACTTCATCTCCATAATGGCGGTCATGATGCTGATGAGTTTAACTCATCAACTGCGGAAGAACGTGCATTTAGTCAAGATACGACGTGTGAGCCATGGAAAATTTTTCAATCGGCATACCCGAGAGAGTTATTGGATGAACCTATTTTTACGAGACTGGTGATCAATCCTTCCATTCTAACTGATATTGTCGGATGTGGCGCTGATTTTCTAAATGTAGTAGCTGAGTATATTGTCAAATTTGGTCATGAGCGAGTGTTACAAGCCGTTCCAAAATTAAAATGTGGAAAATATTTTACAGTAGATCGGGAAGAAATTGAAAATCTCAATACGGTTCGGCAATTGATAGAGGATTACAGGATCGGAGAAGATCATCGCCCTCTATCAATTGCTGTTTTTGGTGCACCTGGTTCGGGAAAATCTTTTGCGATCAAACAATTAGCTGAAGAAATTTTTGGTGAGCAACATGCCTCTCTTGAATTTAATCTTTCTCAGTTTAAAAGTATAGATGATTTGCATGAAGCACTCCAGGAAGTCAGAGATAAGTCGATCCAAAAGCAAATCCCATTGGTTTTTTGGGACGAATTCGACGGTGTATTACCTGATGAGAATTCATGGTACAAAGAATTTCTTGCACCTATGCAGGATGCTTCATTTCAGGCTCGTGGCAAGGCGCATCCTATAGGAAAGTGCATTTTCATTTTTGCCGGTGGAAGGTATTCGACTTTTGAAAAATTTGATCAATCTGATGCAAAGGACGAAAAATTTCAAAAACAAAAAGGGCCAGATTTTGTAAGTCGTTTGCGCGGATATGTTAATATAAAAGGACCCAATCCGATTGTAAATGATCACGATGAATCCATTGATGAAGTTAGCGTTGTTCGGCGTGGCATTTTGTTGAGATCCTTAATCGAAAGATATCATCCACAGATTATTCATCCGGAGACTCGGATATTGGGTATTCATCCCAATGTATTGGCTGCTTTTTTAAGAGTTAAAAAATATAAGCATGGTTCAAGATCAATGGAGGCTATAGTAAGCTTGAGCCATTTGCACGGCTGGTCGAATTTAGGCCCCTCAGAGCTCCCTCCATTTGAGATTATCAAATTTCATGTTACCGAGGATTTTTCCAGTTATTATACTTCTTCAGGAAATGGGATAAAAGCGGTTGACCAAGTATTGAAATCAAAATATTATATGTCAACTGAAGATGTGGAAACACTGGCTGCCCTTAAACATGAGCTTTGGAAAAAAGAGAAAATGTCAAAAGGGTATGTGTTGGGAGCTAAGCGGGATGATTATGCTACTCCTAAAACACATCATTTATTAAAGCCTTTCCCTGAACTTGAAGAAGCTGATAAAGATATAAATCGCATGCCGGCCAGGTTGGCCATGCTCAGATTGGAAATGTGCGGTTATCACGTGATCCCCAAAGAACTTGATTTCGGTAAAAAGGGAGTAACCAAGCTTCAGGATGAAGAACTTAAAAAATTAGCCAGGAGTGAGCATCGAAGATGGATGCGTGAGAAGTTAATCAAAGGGTATGCTTTCGCAGAAAAGTCCGCTGACGATTTGTTGCTACACGAAGATATTTGCAAGAGTGAATTTTTAAAGGAAGGAGAGCCTTATCTGGATGAACAGATTATTGAGGCGATTTTTGAGTTTTTGAAGGAGCGGGGATTGGTGATGGTGAAGAAGGAGATGGGTATTTAATTTATATCTCACACAAAGATGTAATTCAAATAAATAAAAAAATAGATGGATGAGATTTTTGAATAAATTATTTGGTAAAAAGAAATCAGATAGATGTGAGTCTTGCACCTGTTTAATGCAAAAAGTGGATATAGGAAAAGGTTTTGTCAAGCTTTCTTTACAAGATGTAATATCCGGTTTTGGTGTTGCTGAAGAATGTTGGGAATGCGGTAGATTATATTGTCTTGCTTGTTTCTCCTCAAGACCACCAAATACTTGCGTTTGTGGTAAGGGGAGAGATAGGGTTCGAAAGATGGAAGGAGTCACCTATGAAGGTTCTTTAAGATTAATTAAGGTATTATACCTTAAGTCTAAATGATTTTTGAGTCTAATAAAATTTAGTGTCGGTTGTATCCATATCCATTATCGACCTACTATTTTCACAAATGTCCTGATAAATAAATATCTCTTATTTTATTGGCACTATTTTTTGGTGCTTTTTTCGGTAGTTTAATAAGAAAGTATGTAGAGAAAATTAAAAATGTTGCATGGATCAAAAAATGAATACATTTCAAGAAACAACTTTTGGAAATAAAAAATATCATGAAGTACTCTCAGAATATTTCCATGCCCAGTATTGCATACTAGAACCTATTGAAGACTTTCAAGCGATAGGCGCACGTATTATCAATGAACTTCCTTGGCAGTTAACACACGCAAAACATTACGACAGACTTAAATATTATCTCACGAACTTCAATCTCTTGTATGTAATAATCACAAGAAATGAGAAAGATGCGTTTTTCTATTGGAAACAACTAAGTTCGCATTTTAACATGGAGTCTGAATTTTTATTAGCACTCAAACAGAGACCACTAATAGGTACCCCAAATATAATATCGAGAGATCGTTATAAGGCATCTGCTCTTCTCCAGACTGTTGGAAGCCATAACACTGCGATTGAATTTTTACGGTTTATTCTGGAAATGGATGAAATGCAATTTGGAGGCAGCGATCCATTCATTGTAAGAGATTTGTCTTCCCTGGCTCTTGAGCTTTTAAGAATGGATCAGCCACAAGAGGCAGGACCTTTATTTGAACGCGTTGTTAATATTCTACGATCTGCAATTCCTGCTAATCCACATGATTTAGCAACAGCTTTGCTTAATCTTGGTTTAAATCATGCATGTTGCGGAAGAAAATCTCAAGATCAACTTTGCTCGAATGAAGCCATACAGATATTAGAATCATCAGGACATACTGAATCCCTTACTTTTGCTGTTTGCCTCGAACAATCTTCTACATATGATACTGATCACAATGCAGTGCCTAAACTTCGCCGTGCGCTTGCACTAGTGGAAAGATTCT
>JANMVA010000129.1:0-8446 GCA_031392195.1 Saprospiraceae bacterium
GGATTTCACAAACTGGCATCAACCGCACGTCAATTCCTATCATGATTTATCCAAATCCAACGAATGCAACTCTGCATGTGCGATCAGATTTTGCTATACAGTCATATACGATTGCGGATCTGCAGGGGAAAGTTTGGAATATGGGCGGTGCTGAGGAGAAGATGTTTTCGCTATCCATGCATAATCTTCCCTCAGGGATGTATATCATCAGAGTTCAAACGGAAGATGGAATGGGGATGAGTAAATATTATAAGGAGTGAAAATTTTATAACCGACAGAACACCTACTTTACATAATTCGGCGAAACGCATTCCTGCCAGTATTCAACGATGCTCTTTATGATGCGCTTCAGGTCCTCAAATTTATTTGGCTTAATAAAAAAGCCCTGGATGGATTTGGAATAGGCATCTATCACATGCTTTTGTTCGGCACTCGTGGTGAAAAATAAATAGGGAATTGATTTAATCCTCAGATCCTCATTATTATGAACTTTATCCCTCAGGTCCAGCCCACTCAGTTTCGGCATATTGATATCAGAGAAAATAATAAATGGCTTTATATCTGTCTTTACGAGGTAATCCAGTGCTTCCTCCCCATCTCCAAAGAAGATAAGTTTGTTAGGATAATTGAGTTCCCCAAAAACTTCGGTCAATAACTCCTGGTCATCTAAATCGTCTTCGATAATAATGATGGGCCCGCCTTTATTCATAAAAAGAGATTCAAATAAGTGAAGCGAAGCGATTCAATTCGGGTGAAAGGCTCTCAAGAACAGTGAAGGTAGGCAAATTGAGGCAGCATTCGTGTTGAAAGTATTACTCCTTCCCGTCAAAAAAATCTTCAAACAACTTCACCATCTGCTTTTTTGGTGTATCGGTACTATAATGATGGGTTCTCGATTTTTGGATGGCCTTAAAATACTTCCGCAGTGATTTATTCTGAGTGAGGATTAAAACAGGACGACCCAATGCTTGAGCCATGGCAAGCTCAAGTACAGCATTAGGATTTAAGTTGGTAATGTCGGCAACGATGAATGACGCTTCACTGATATCTTCAAAGATGGAAACCATGATATCCGGATCCAGTCTTTCGTAACCGATCTTATATCTGAGATTGTTTTTCACACATGTTTCCTTTAAGACCTGTTCAGTCATTTTACTCCATGGTCTGAAGGCCGTAACATGAAACACCGACTTTTCATTTAGTTTGGGATAATTTCCCGGGAACGCCGGTGTGACGAGAAGCTGATTGACATGATCCATGCGCTCAAGCGCTGCTTCAATGGCCAGGCGCACACAGGTTGCATCATTTGTAGTATCCAGTACAGTCAGGACATTTGCGGCTTTCTTATTTCCTGCAAAATTTGTTTTGACATAGTCGATGGTTTCCTTCAGTACACTGCCCTTCATTGCTCTGCTGACACCATAAAGAGATGTCTGAATAGCAAATTGAATATTCATCACATCGGAATCACTATTTGTAAGCTCGAGCGGATCAATATCAATATCAAAGGGCAATGATTTTGCTTTTCCTTTGATAACGATGACAGGTTTGCCAAGCACATAAGCAAGCCCATTCTCGTAGGCAATATCAGCAATGGGACCTGCATCCTTCAATACTTTTTCCTCTGCTTCGAGTGAATGATCGATATCACCTGCAGGATCAGCTACGGAAGGCTTGAATGCCGAGTAATCAAAGATGGCAATACCGGATTCGCGCAGTTGCTGCCAACGGCCATTGATGTAATTATCAACTGTCTTCCTGGATGCAACATACATCTCCAGCTCAAGACATGCAGCGGCAACTTTCTCTGACACTATAGATGAGCCTGAAAAGAAAACCATATTAGCATCAAATGCGACCTCATTGGACGGAAATATGGGTGATGCCAGCATGATAAATTCACGACGTTCGAACTGTCCAAGTTCAAGCGCCATCCTGCGCAAATTAAATTTCTGATGCTCAAGGATCTGTTTATGCGTGTAAGCTGATCCCAGTAGCCTCAACGTATCATCCAATTGTGCGATCAGCCGTTCATATTCTTTTTGATCTTCCGTATCCTGGTCGAATGTGAGTTTTACAAAACGACCGGCGAGCGGGATAAACAATTCAATAAACTGCTGAATGGTTGGAATTTGCTGACCTAAAGGACTCAGCGGAATACTCCTGGCAGCATAGATCAATCTTTCATTCTGATCATCTACCCGTTGCAGGTAGAGTTCCTGCTGGCCGGGGCTCATCTTATTGATGTCAATTGCACCTCCTGCCATTTCCATCATGGAATTGATCTGCGGCCACAATTCCTTTTTGTCTTCAGGAATATAATCTTTTAATGACTGGAAGCCATCGACCATCATGCTTTTCAGCGTACTGTTGAATAATTCTTCATTATCATCCGTGATATCGGGGACCAGGATTGCTAGCTTGCTGAAGGTCATCATATACTGAGTATAGGCACCTGCAATTGATCTTCCTTGTGCAAGATCTTTTTTCAACTTATAAAGACTTTGATCGACAAGTCTTTTAAAACCGAGCATCGATAGGGGTGCAGTGGGATTCAAAGCAATCGAAGCCATTTCGATTAGTGCAATACGTGTTATCTCGATGGCTTCAAGGTAGTTTAACGGCGCATATTGTCTGCCTACTGCCATCACCTGTTCCAGTGACTGGTTGAAATGAGTCAATTCTTCATCTGTAGTTGTTGGCAGACTTTTCAAATCCACGATGGCCTTATTGAAGGCATACTCGCTGTAACCATCTTTGGCCAACATCTCATTGAAGTCTGCAATGATCTTATTCCCCTGCCCTGCCGTGTTCAACACATTTTGTTGACCTAAGAACTGTGCTGCTGTAAATCCTTTAAAGAGAATTAATCTTTCGGATATAGATTCGAGGGCAGGTGATGCATCGGGCTTGACAAACAATCCGATGCCATAAGTGGCAAACAATAGAAAATCAAATATATCCCTGTGACCTTCAAAGCGTTGAAAATCATTTTCAATCGCGTGAAATGTGTCAAGGATCAGTTGTTTATTAAATCCGTTATCCAACATACTTTCAAGCAATACCAATATAGGTGTAGCGTCACTTCCGGGTTCAATTTTCTGCTGGTCATACAATTTGAGGAACGCTGTAGCTTCATTCAGGGCTCTGATCTGAACAATACTTTTAACCAATATCTCACCGTCCAATTTGCTCGTACTATACGGTAGGGATGTAATTGCCTGGATGGCTTTCTGACCAGGCTCAGCTACACCTCCCTTGACAATATCCGTCTGCAGATCATAGATGACCTGTTTGGCTTTTAAAAAGGTGGAATCGGGGTCGAGAAAAGCGGTCAGCAGGATCGTATCATTCGTGCATTCCGTGAGAATTGAAATGGCTTCGTCACTGCCGGAGAATTTTGAAAATAATTGGGACATCAGTGATACTCTGGCAAAAAGCAAGTCCCGCTGATCGAGATCCGAAATGACTTCAAAATCATCGAGCACAGCCAGGGAATCCATAATCAACGGAATGTCGGATTCCAATCCGGTCAATCGGCTTTGTGCCTGCTTTAAAATGGTATTCGGGTGTCCTTTCTTTTGAGAATCGGTTAATGCGGGTTCTTCCATGGTGTTCGTAAATTGTTCGGAATACAATTTACGTGAACCGGAGATTTTTTCAACTGAGAAATTATGATCAGTTGGTTAAGGAGTAATGCTGCTTTTGCCACATATCCTTAAATTACTTTGCAGTTCTCCTCAGATCAATATCACTTTTTAAATACAGGAAGACATTTTCCCACCGATACAACATTGCCATGTCCCGGCACTGAAATATCGCTATCTGCACTCTTAACCTTTACTCCGCCGTCAACACAAACAAATGCTTTATTAAACTTACCCGCAAGACCTGTATTTGATCCACCCATCACATTCGTTTCATTACGGGCACCAAATACATAAATTTTTGAGAAGTTCTTTTCAAAATCAGGGGAATAAAAGGAAAGATGCAGCGTATTATTATTTGATTTTTCTGGTAAAAACTTTGTGTTGCCGGCTACAGCAAATACAGGCCCATAAACAAGTCCATCTTTGACAAGTATATTTTGACCAATATGAATATTGTATGAAATAAAAGAAACATAATTCTCCGAGACAATTCGCGATTCAGCTACATCGCTATCATGCTGTCCTGTCCAAATAATAATAGCAGTTTGTTGGTTATCAAATCTATCCCCGTTAGAGATTACTTCGATCGTATCATGAATGACGTTTAGGTTCATGATACGCATACCTCTTGGACTTCCGTAGATCTGGTTATGACTCATGAAGACCTTTATTTTAGCATGATCAGCACCATTACTATTTTGAATACTCAATCCCTGCTGGCCAATTTGCACCAGGTTCTCTTTCAAAACATTATGATAAATAAATGCCGTTAGTTTTCGGTTGACTCCATTAGCAGCGACATTCCGGATGTCAATACCTTGTTGACAATTCATCACGACACAATGACTGATTTCTACCACGGGATTTTTGTAATCAAGATCTGTGTCAATACCCGACAAGGCTTCCGTATTGGGATTTCCAATGAGTGTAATAAATGAAAGAACATTATGTCCTCTGCCCATCCTGATACACCCGGTTTTACCCGGTTGGCCCGCCCCTGTAGGCTTAAAGGAAGTTTTAAGAAGCTTTGAACCATCTATGATCGAAGGACGATTCTCTGGCTGACCGGCAATGCTGAAATCTACATACCCAATAATAGACATGTCTTTTTGGAATTCGAGCCGGCCGGCAGTTGCCGGACTCTTGACCTCATTTAACTCATATTTGCCCGGAGCTAACCTGATGATCGCTCCTGCATTTACGGGATTATTTACCTCTTTGTACAGATCATCAACATTAGTCACATCAATTGGCATTCTCGTCTTCACTAAAACACCATCTGAATGGTAAAGGATTTCTGCCCTGTTGCTCTTCGAAGCTAAAAAAGTAATACTGACCAACAAGGCCAGCATCCTGATGATGGTAATTTGGAACCGGGTTTTCATAATGACAGTTTTAAGGAAATTGAAAGAATTATAATCAAGAGAGAAAGAATGTCAATGACAGGATCTGATGACAGACTCCTTTGACAATCAATTCTTATCAAATGATTAATACACATTAGGTAATAAAGCTTAACACAAAAATCAAAATTTTTAAACCAGGTTTTTTGAAAGTAAAAAAGTTAGGTTTCCGGAAGGTATATCAGGGGATTCTAAAGAGATTCGGCTGTTTGCTTCCGTTATTCCGATTCCTTCAATGCTGTTATTTCCGCTTGCAACTGTTGGTATTGCAACGTCAGTGCTTCGACAGCTGACAAAAGGGCTGCATTTTGATCTGACAATTCCTGCACTGCTTTCACAAGTGGCACTACAAATTCTGCGTAACGCAATCCATACAATCCGTTTTCATTCTGAGGCGCATCGATGCCGCTGAAGTCATACCCGATCGATTGTGCTACTGCTTCCACATCCTGTGCGACAAAGCCACTCATGCGCATTGACTTAATGTCATCTTTCCCGGCCCAATTATTTGCATCCACTTTTCCATATATCAAACGTTCCTGCTCTTCAACATCAAGGAAATAAGTAACCGGTTCCAACTGGTTGATAAATGAAATTCCGGGCACATCATGACGGAGATCTTTTTTAATGCGACCATCAGAGAAATTAGTCCAACCCACCTCGCCCCCGATGGAAGTGACGTATGTATTCCCGATCATCACTTCGTTATCTTCTGTGGGATTGGCCTGGTAGCCGATGCCAATGGCATTGTTATATGTGCCGACAGAACAGGCTTGATAGCCAATAGCGATAGTATTGGTAGTCGTACCTGCATTGAGTGCATAAGCACCAATAGCAATATTGCCGCTGCCCGTAGTATTCTGGATCATGGTCTCTCGTCCAATCGCCAGATTATTACTTGCTGTATTGTCCCGGAGGGCCGCAAGCCCAATGGCCAGATTGGTGGCACCATCTGTATTATTTTGAAGTGCATATGCACCGATGGCCACATTCTGACTTCCCGTATTATGAAGAAGTGCTACATATCCAAGCGCAAGATTCTGATATCCTTCCTGGTTTGCATACAATGCTCCTTCCCCAATAGCGAGATTGACCACACCCACTGTATTCGAAGCTAAAGCAGAATTTCCTATAGCAACATTCGAAAAGCCGGTAGTGTTTGCGTTCAATCCGTACATACCAATAGCCAGGTTATTGCCGCCATTTGTATTTGAGAATAATGAATTCTTTCCAATGGCGAGATTGTGCCATCCTGAGGAATTGAAATAAAGCGCTCCTTCTCCCATGGCCAGGTTGTTATTGCCATTCGAATTTGTACGTAGTGCATTCACACCAATGGCGAGGTTGGACATGCCATCGATATTGGAGGTGAGAGCTAATTCTCCAATAGCCATGTTGGTGAGGCCCGATGTATTTGAGCTGAGCGCGTTTATGCCTATTGCAAGGTTTGACCATCCGGTCGTGTTAGAATAGAGTGCACCATCCCCTACTGCCAGGTTATGGACTCCACTTGAATTCTCGTGCAGTGCGTTCAACCCGATGGCGAGATTACCTTCTCCATAGGTATTTGAGTAGAGTGCTGATTCTCCTATAGCCATGTTGCTGAAACCCGTTGTATTATCATGCAGTGCGTTTTTGCCGATTGCAAGATTGGACCATCCGCTGGTATTCGCGTAGAGTGCAGATGCTCCGAATGCCATGTTGTCGGTGCCGTCTGTGTTCTGATATAAAGCGTTATTGCCAATTGCGATGTTGTTTGAGCCGACTGAATTCGAGTATAAAGCTGATTCGCCAATCGCAATATTATTTCCAACCGGCTCCAGCCTGTTACCCTCCATCACCCATTTCTCCTGTCCGTCAATGATAAAGCGGATCTTATCCTCATCCTGCGTTTGCTCCGTCTCCACCATTGTATTTGTATCCGCATCATGAATGTGTGTCATGTTATTTGAAAGCAACAACGACCATCCTGCCGATGTGTAATGACTGAATTTCTCCAGGGTGGTATCAAAAACCACCAACCCAATTGCAGGATTGGAAATAGCAAGGCGACCAGCAGTGCTCATACGCGGGATCAATAACCCTTTATCAGAAGATGACAGATCCAGTAAAGCACTTGAATCCGGCTCAGCGCCTGTCGCATTGATCGCTACCGATTGCGCTGCACCGGGCAGGATCATTACCAGGCATAACATTGTGGCGAGAATCAACCGGCTGACGGCCTTTATTCTTCGTCGCGAAACTCGAAGTTGACTTTCATCGTCCATGATGATCGACGCATTTCCATCAAATTGCCTGATCCTTGATTTGTTGATCAGGATCGACTTGTGGATCCGTACAAAATCGAAGGGCTTCAACATACGCTCGTATTCCTTCAGCACTTTCGCCATTAGGATTGGTTTACGGTTGTCGGAGTAAATGCATGTGTAATTGCTGTCGCCATGAAGGCGAATGATCTGGTCGACAAGGATTTCTTTGATGGAATTCCTTTCCCGGAGGCGCATTACCCTGGGGGTGGATTGGGTTTCATTTGCTTTCATAAGTACGGATGTCTTCAAGCTTGTGATCGATCACACTTACATTCCGATGGAAAATCCAGGCAATGGCCAATAGCAGCAAAAGGGTGAGTATGGCTACTATCGCAATGGACTTTCTCCAGTCTGTTTGTTTTCGGAACACGCTTGTGTTTTGCATGAATAATTTTGTCGTCACAAAGATTCTTTCATGCCCCGCCTAAAAACAAATTTTGACTATGGACAAAGCCATGGACACAGGCAGGACAAATGCATGGACAAAGGCTGGAATACCAACTGCAGGAGTTTTCTCCTGCAGTTAAAAAGATTCCATATGGAATCCATGTTGCTGGAGAGAACTCCCGCAACAAGTATTATCCTTTTAGTTGCCGAAAGGCAAATACCAACTGCAAGGAGTTTTCTCCTGCTGTTAAGAAGATTCCATGTGGAATCCATGTTGCTGGAGAGAACTCCCGCAACAAGTATTATCCTTTTAGTTGCCGAAAGGCAACTACCAACTGCAGGAGTTTTCTCCTGCAGTTAAGAAGATTCCATGTGGAATCCATGTTGCTGGAGAGAACTCCCGCAACGAGTATTATCCTCCATGTTGCTGGAGAGAACTCCCGCAACAAGTATTATCCTATTAGTTGCCGAAAGGCAACTACCAACTGCAAGGAGTTTTCTCCTGCAGTTAAAAAGATTCCATATGGAATCCATGTTGCTGGAGAGAACTCCCGCAACGAGTATTATCCTCCATGTTGCTGGAGAGAACTCCCGCAACAAGTATTATCCAGTTTTCTCCTGCAGTTAAGAAGATTCCATGTGGAATCCATGTTGCTGGAGAGAACTCCCGCAACGAGTATTATCCTCCATGTTGCTG
>JANMVA010000136.1:0-5525 GCA_031392195.1 Saprospiraceae bacterium
GTCAAAAGTAGTGTTTGGGGATGATAGCCCAATGGTATCGGGAGGCGGGCATGCTTTGGACCCCCGGCTGAAATTTTGAGATTTCGCCGAAAACTGTTTTATACCTTGTATGTGTCGTGAGCAACCCAAAATATGACCCTCTTTTCAATCTATTTTTCAAAAAAATTAATTCTCCGTGCCTCTCCGTGTACTCCGTGAGCGTATTCCCCAAATCCTCCGAATTGTACATTCCGAAATCCAAAATCATCAATCCAAAATAATCCGATTACCTTTATACCCCGTAACACAAGCTCCGCTCCATGGTCAAGTATATTTTTGTTACGGGTGGCGTCACCTCCTCACTCGGCAAAGGAATCATTTCAGCATCTCTGGGCAAACTACTGCAATCCAGAGGGTTATCCGTCACGATTCAAAAATTCGATCCCTATATCAATGTCGATCCCGGTACTCTTAATCCCTATGAGCACGGAGAGTGCTATGTCACTGATGACGGTGCCGAGACAGATCTCGACCTCGGCCACTACGAGCGTTTCCTCGGTCATCCATCTTCCCAGGAAAATAATGTCACCACAGGCAGGATCTACCAAACGGTCATCAATAAAGAAAGAGCGGGTGATTACCTGGGTAAAACCGTTCAGGTGGTACCACACATCACAGATGAGATCAAACGCAGGATCAGGGCTCTTGGTAAAACAGGAGAATACGATATTGTCATCTCTGAGATCGGTGGCACCGTCGGTGATATTGAATCTCTTCCATATCTCGAGGCCATTCGTCAGATCAGGCTCGAGATCGGAAGTGGAAATGCGATCACCATTCACCTGACACTCATTCCTTACCTGAGCGCAGCGGGAGAATTAAAGACAAAACCAACACAACACAGTGTGAAGGAACTATTGCAAACCGGAAATCAACCTGATATCCTGGTTTGCCGTACTGAACATCCACTGACGGATGACTTACGTAAGAAAATTTCTTTGTTCTGTAATGTGGACAGGCATGCTGTCATCGAGGCGATTGATGCCGAAACGATTTATGATGTTCCGCTACTGATGAAACAGGAAAACCTGGATAAGATAGTCCTGCACAAGCTCAACATGGACATTACCGGCGAACCGAATCTGCAGGCATGGAAAGCTTTCCTGAAAAAACTGAAAGAGCCAAAACATACAGTTCGTATCGGCCTGGTTGGAAAATATAATAAGCTGCCTGACGCATACAAATCAATCAATGAATCATTTGTTCATGCCGGTGCTGCAAATGAATGCAAGGTAGAAGTGGAGGCGATCCATGCCGAAGCGCTTGAAGTAGCAGATAATCCTGGTGACGTACTGGGTCATTTAGATGGTGTGCTGGTTGCACCCGGATTTGGCGAAAGAGGAATTGAAGGAAAAATAAATTCGATCCGGTATCTGAGGGAAAATGGTATTCCGTTTTTTGGTATCTGTCTTGGATTACAATGTGCGGTAGTAGAATTTGCCCGCAATGTCCTGGGGCTGGAAGATGCATTCAGTACGGAGATGAAACCGGATGCAGCTCATCCAGTCATCGACCTGATGCCTGATCAGAAAAATATCCGCATGAAGGGCGGCACGATGCGCCTCGGCGCTTACGCCTGTGAGATCAAAGATGGTACACTGGCTCATAAAGCATATCAGTCATCATTGATCTACGAACGTCATCGCCACCGTTATGAATTGAACAATGAGTATCTCAAGGATTTTGAAGCCAAAGGCCTCATTGCATCAGGTATCAATCCTGACAGCAAACTCGTCGAAGTGATGGAATTAAAAAATCATCCTTTCTTCCTGGGTACTCAATATCACCCCGAATTGAAGAGCACTGTCGAAAAGCCTCATCCGCTGTTCGTTGCATTTGTCAAAGCTTGTTTGGATTTTAAATTGGGGAGTATTGGTGAAAATTCTTCGATCTCATCAACGAAAATTCATGCTTCGAAAGAAGTTTAGTAATTGCATTTTGCCTTTCCAAAGTGCATTCTCTTCACAATGAATATTTACGAATAGCACCTGTTGCTTTCGTTCGCCCCTAAATCTCCTAAAGGGGATTTAGGGGCAATCGGATCATTAGGTACGTGTTAAATGAAATCCACTAGGGATTTAGGGGCAATGCAATCAATGCAACGCCGCTCTCAATGGCAAATCCCTGACAATATCAGCCTCCTTATCTACCCACCATTGAAGTCTCTTGTACACTTTCTCTTCAGGAAAATAATGTAAGGCCATCTTTACATAGATATGGCCATGCTTGGCTTCGGAGATCCAGAGCATCTTGTAAAACTTGTTCAGGTCTTCATCATCAACATGATCAGCGACGAGCTTGAATCTTTCTGCTCCGCGTGTTTCGACCACTGAAGCTATCAGCAGCCTGTCGAGGAATCTTTCTTCCTGCCCGTCATGCTGCGCTTTCATCAAAGCTTTGATGTACAGATCTTCATGAATGGAGTGAGCCAGTTGTATTCCTTTTGACTCCATGATCTTGTAGACCTGTTGAAAATGTTCGAGCTCTTCTACGGCTGTTTCGATAAGCTCCGGAATGATTTCAATACGGTTAGGATATTTGGCGACGAGGCTCATGGCTGTTGCAGATGCCTTTCGCTCGCAGTCAGCGTGATCCTGTAGAAAGGCTGGGAAATCACGCAAGACGGTTTCAATCCAGCCTGGCGGACTGGGGATACCTATATCAAGGTTTAGTTTCAAAAGGTATAATTCGGGATTAGGTATAGGCTACAAAGAGAAGAATGATCAACACAAGTGTGATCACACCGATGATAATGAAAATCTTTCTTTCCTGCTTACGGTTACGCACATTTCTCTGCATCCGGCTTTTTGCAACTGTCATAAGGCGATTTTGATTTGTTAAGCCCAAGATACAAATTGCCTGTTTCCTCCAACAGGAAAATAATAAGCCAAGGTTGCCTGCCGGGACGGGGATTCAATGGTTACATTTGTGAGAATGTACGCCAGCATGGTTTTATACGATATGAACATATACGACCATGTTGTCGCAGTGATCATTTGTATTCTGGCCCCGGTATTGGCATATACATCACGCCGTATTGTTTCTGAAGACGTCACCCTGGAGTCAAAAGATAAGATCAGGTTGTATCACAGTAATGGGCTCCTGCTGATCGTATTTGCACTGATAGTCACCACGATGTGGCGTATTCCCGGCAGGCCATTGGCTGCAATAGGTATTGACCTTGTCACCTGGCATCCGGCGATTCCTCTGCTTGTGCTGGGGGTATTCATTTTTTATTTCCTGGATATGTTTTTTCAGTATGGCGTAAAACGCTGGCGCGAACGGTCACGTAAGCGAAGACACAAAGCCATGACCTTTATTCCGGCTGATGGCAAAGAATTGAGCCACTTTATATTCTTGTCCATTGCTGCCGGTATCGGGGAAGAGATCATTTTCAGAGGCTTCCTGATCAATTATCTTTTATACTGGACAGGTAATGAAACGATAGGAATTGTCGCAGCCTGTATTTTTTCTTCAGCCTTATTTGCTTTTCTACATGGCTATCAGGGTATGCGATCCATGATCAAAATATTTATTCTCGCCATGTTATTCTCAGCCATTTTTATATTCAGTAAATCACTGCTGATCGTCATTCTCGTTCACGCCATCATCGATATCATCAGCGGACTGGTAGGGATCTATGTGATGAGAAGCACAGAACAGAAATCTGAATAATGTGCTAATGTGCTAATGTGCTAATGTGCTCATGTGCTAATGTGTAATGTGCTGATATGCTAAAGTGCTAATGTATTGATGTGTCATTATTAGGCCAATGATTAGCAAATTAGCACATCAGCAAATCAGCAAATTGTCATCTGTTCCTTTCATAGAACTCAACCACTGTCTCATCGACCATGATATCCCGCGGTGTCAATGGTTTCTTCAGAAACACACCGTCCAGTTTTCTGCAACGGCTCAAGGCAACATAACTCTGCCCATGTTCAAATGCACCACGGCCCAGATCGATAGCTATGCGGTCATAGGTTTTGCCCTGGCTTTTATGTATCGTAACAGCCCATGCAAGTTTGACAGGATACTGAGTGAAAGTCCCAACAACTTCTGCATCAATCAATCCTTCGTTTTCCATGGATAGCTTGTAACGTTGATTATCCCATGTCATGCGGGGCAATTCAATATCGACAGCTGTACTGTCTTCTTTCTGAATTCTGACAAAAACATGATCCTCATCGAGGGCAGTGATCGTAGCGAGGCTTCCATTGACAAATCTCTTTTCAGGATCATTTCTCAGGAGAACCACCTGGGCATTTTTCTTCAGCTCCAGCCTGTAATCTGTAGGGTACATTTTTTCATTGAAATCACGCTTCACATCAGCCTCATAGTAATAGGACTTTTCATCAAGCGCGGTCAGCCTTTGTGCATTGATTTTATTCGCCAGTGCATTTACACTGCAAAGGGTCAGAAAAGGCTCTTCAATAATGGCGTCGGGGAGATACCGTTCATTCAGGGATTCCAGGTCATCATAATCAAACTGCATGGTGCGGATCGCATCGAGTAAACGAATGAAGTGTCTTTCGTTCTGTCGATATACATTGGTCAGCTCGATCATCTGCACATTGACTTTTTGAAAAACATTCGCAGCAAAGAAATAAGGACTTGGATAAGTGCTCCGGAAGTATTGCTTCTCTTCCATGCTCGCCACCACAGGGGGTAACTGAAAGAGATCGCCAAAAAATAACATCTGCACACCACCAAAAGACTCATTGTTTTGCCGGTGAAGCCTCAATGAAAAATCAATGGCATCCAGAATATCAGCCCTGACCATGGATACCTCATCAATGATGATCACCTCCACGGCTTTCAATAAGGAAACTAATCTTCGGATGACAAAAAGCTCGCGCGCTACGAGAAGCTTTGGAGCAAACTGGAAAAATGAATGGATTGTCTGGCCTTGCACATTGAGTGCTGAGATTCCGGTCGGAGAGAGTACAACAATTTTTTTATGCGTGGTCTTGCGAAATAACTGAAGCAAGGTAGACTTTCCTGTTCCTGCTTTTCCTGTAATGAAAAAATGCTCATTGCTCCCATCCAATTGCTGAAGAATATCCTGGAATGCCTGGTCCAGCACTAAAGGTTCTTTCATGTCTTAGGGTGCACCAAAACAATATAGACGGGAAAATGATCACTGTATCCACCGGCATAAGCACCATTGGCATAGGTACGCAACGGATAACCTTTATAAGATCCTGATTTCTGCGTCATGTATGCCGGATTGTGAATTCCTGCTTTGTAGAACTTCATGCCATCCTTGTCATTCAGTAATTCACTGCTCAGGATGATCTGATCAAATAAACTCCATGCATCATGATAAGCGTTGGAGCCCAGTCCTTTCCGGTAGAAATCTTCCATTGGATTATACATTTCATCACCATCCAGTTTTTCGGTTGCGCGTCCTGCCTTCAGATAATTATGGACGCTGTCATCCACCGGATCATCATTGAGGTCGCCCATCACAATGGCTTTCTTCA
>JANMVA010000153.1:0-2089 GCA_031392195.1 Saprospiraceae bacterium
TCCATCAGTTTATTTGAAGGGACTCATCCATCCGTGATGAAAGATTTAATCGCCCGTGAAAACTGGAATCAACATATTGATGTCCGGAAAAAGAATTTTAAGAATCTAAAACAGCGGTTTTTGTATTACCTGCAGAAGCTGACGGGTTGGCGGCCATTTGAGTATCGGAATTACCGGAGGATCTGACTTCTATTGCTTACCCCTTCGAAATTTCTTGCTGCGCGAAATTTCTCTCCCCTGTGTTTCTACGCTATTCACACCTGTGGTGTGCGTTTGCTTCAAAAACCCCGGGGCATCAGTATTCGGTTAAAGCAGTATTCTGTGAGCGTAAAAATCTACCGGAGAATGGAGTTTTCTCCTGCACCTTGAAGACAGAATTTAATGTCGCTCCGGTGACTTATCATTCGATAGGAGTATAAGTGGACGGGCTCATGCATCTCTTTGGTGTATCTTGGACTTGCTCTACAAGTTAACAAAGGCCGGTTGAAGAATCCAATCAACAATATGCCATCGCATAGGTTCGGTTAAAACATCAAAAATTATTTTCGAATGGGTATACGTTATTGCCCTTATTGCAACAGTGCGCAATCTCTTTTGATGGGAAATATTTATTGTTCACATCAGAGTGACAGCATGGAGAAGCTTGACAATGGTGTCATGTTTATAAATAGCCGAAAGCTTGAAGAAACGGATATTCATACTTCAAGGCTCTCCATCAGGTGTATTTCCGGAGGTGACCAATATTATAAAGTCGGTTCCAATGAGCACAGGGTAACTCCGGAAAATTATCTGGTCATCAATCATGGGCAACATTATAAAACCTCATATGAGGGCCCCGGAAATAAGGAAATGATGTTAATCGCTTTCAAGCCTGGTTTTGCAGAAGAAATTCTTTATTCGGTCATGACTGATGAAGATAAATTACTTGACGATCCGTTCAGGACTGTTGATCAGCCTATTTACTTTTTTGAGAAAACCTATGAATCGGATCCCTATATCAGCAATACGTTTAAGTGGTTCAGACACCTGATGAATGAAGACATCGGATGGAAGAAGACCGTAGACCTGGATTCGGTATATTCAGGAATGTTGATAAGGCTTTTGCAAAATCACCGGGGATTATATGCTGAAATTAATAAAATCAATAGCGTAAAAGTTTCGACACGAAAAGAATTATACACGAGGCTTCATCTTGGTAAAGAGTTCCTTGACAATAACCTGCACAGGAAAATCAGTGTCGAAGAGGTATCGCGTATTGCATCTTTGTCGCCACATCATTTTAAAAGAACGTTCAAAAAACTTTTTGGTCATGCTCCGCATCATTATCATGTTAAAAAGCGTCTTGAGTATTCGCGCCAATTAATTGAAGTTGGTGGATTGCATGTGAGCGAGATTTGTCACCTGGTAGGCTTTGAAGATTCGAGTTCCTTTATCAGGTTGTTCAGAAATAATTATGGCTGCACACCGGGAAATTTGCGAGCAGAAAGCCCTTTATAAAAGTCGTAGCCCCCATTTTCTAAGTCGTCAACAGATTTTCCAAATTGTTCATTGACATTTTAAATCCTTCTGTAAAGCCCATTTCAATCATTTTCTCCATACGGGCAAGCGATTCATTATAAATCGTAATACTGACTTTTGTCTTTCCGTTTTGTTCGCTGAAAGTGTAGTCCCAATCAGAACCAGGCAATTCAGGGTTTTCATCTTGGTCTGCAAAAGCATTAAACATTTTGAAGTTGGTTTTTGGGCTAATGGATGTGTATTTCTGAATAGCCCATCGCTCATGTCCTTCAGGACTTACCATAGCATAAAATCTTCGCCCGCCAACTCTAAAATCCATAAATTTTGTTTTTGATACCCAGGGTTTAGGCGCCACCCATTGATCAAGGATTTCTGCTTTGGTAAATGCATCCCATACCAGCGATTGGTCAGCATCAAATTCTCTCGTTATAAATACCGTTTTCGATGCTTTGTCAACGGTAAAATCAAATAGCAAGTTCATTTTTTCTTATTTTTTATGGTGTACAATACTTCATCGAGTCGTTTGAAACTTTCTTCCATGATCTTCCGGAACTGGTCAAGCCAGGTATCG
>JANMVA010000192.1:0-2518 GCA_031392195.1 Saprospiraceae bacterium
GTTTCAAAATTGCAGAGCTGCTCAATGCTTCGTAACCGGTATGGATTGACTTCAATATGAACCGGAGATGACACTGACTGACCACCCAGATTATCTGTCACGACAGCGGTAATGATACCAATGGAAGAAGCCGGGAATGAAATCTCATAAGGTGCTGTATCATCCACTCCAATCAATGAACCATTGAAATAAAATTGAACATCAATCACAGAGCCATCACTGTCAAACGCATCAGCATCAACTTCAACTGTCTGACCTGATGAATACTTCGTACCATTCACCGGTGAAGTAATATTAATAGAGGGTAATTCATTATGAACCCATTTCAGGGATGGTAACGTATATTGTCCGATTCCAGGAGTTTCTGCTACCCATTGCTGGATCTCATCATTGGATGTATTCCGGAGTTGCACATTAAGCTGACCTGAAAAAGTTCCTGCTGTTGTAAACTGGCCAATCAGCACCCTGTTCTCCTGATCAGGACCCTGGAGTGAAGGCGAAAAGCATGTCATCGCTCCATCAATTGCTATAAATTCATTTCCCGCCAAATCAGTATTCTCAAACATAAAAAGGTCAGCCAGATTGATTCCGATGAGACTCCATGTTGCTGTTGAAGCACCGGGGATATTACCATCGCTGATATGGATTGGTATGCCTGCGATCGGATGATCGTTTTGCAACAAACCGTTTTGATTCGGAAACGATGGAGCTCCTCCATTCGTATCATGCGGCTTAATCACCGCCCGGGAGCTATTGCCTGGTCTTCCTGTCGAAAACCAGGAATCAAGTGTCACTGTGTTTTCATCCAGTAGTGCAGTTGGAATCTGATATCCAAAAGCACTCCCATATTCTTCGTTGTTGAAAAAAGGTTCACTCGACCTGATGAAGAGTGTATCGATCTCGCCGGTACTGGTATTGGTAGATCCGAAAATAGCTTGTAATTCCCAGCCTTGCGCCATATCGACAAATACCCTATAAGTTAGGGCGTTGGGTGGAACCGGAAAAATGGAGGTGCCAGAATCGAACGTGTCGGCCAGATAATAAGTCTCTATCAATATTCCTTCCAGCCCGGGCTGCCCAAAGCTTTTAGTATGGAGTATGATCATGAGAAATATTGCAGAATAGAATCGCCACATGGGTAAGACTTTTATCAGAAAAGGAATTGTTTTCAGCTGCGCCGGGGCCAACCATTTTTTAAACAAAAAAATGGAGGCTACCCCCACTATTGGGCGTAGCCTCGCATATAACTAACCTATTGAAATAGAAGCTTGAGTGATTCTATTTTCCGACAAAAAATCTTTGTGCTGAAGTATAGTCATCACTGTAAACTCTTAATGTATACATACCTACCGGTAACAAAGAAAGATCAACCATTTGCTTGCTGTTAGCATCAACCTGTATTCCCGATACGATCACTTTACCATTGATATCCACGATTTCTGCAGTCACATCTTTGGAAATCTGGATGTAAAGAAAATCATTTGCAGGATTTGGATAAATGTTCATGTCTACATTACCTGAAGTTGTAGATCCACGTGGTATCACGTTCACATTTACTTTATCACCATTGAGGTATCCGATAGCTTCATTTACATCCGAAGCGTTCACATCCACGTTGGCAAGCTTGGTAAACCGGATATAAAAAGCTGTTTCGTTTTGCTTTAATACATCCAGGCTGTTAGAAGTGATACGAAGCTTGTGGTCATTCTCATTGAAATGGCCAACCACCTGCATGTCATTTGCAATCACTGAATGATAAGCAAGTTTGTTGATATCATAATCAAGGTTAAGGTCAATTGAATTAACATCACTGTTAGATTCGAAAGAGACAGGAACATCGATATGGCTCTCCGTATACAAAGCGTTATCCATATCCAGATTGACTGCATCAGCAGACCTTAATAACAGATTGGTTGTGTTTTTCCAGTTTCCATTGACATCACCGTACATGATACCGATGTAAGTCTCTTCATCAATTTCAGGACAAGTAGCAAAATGAGCTACCGGTGTAGTCAAACAGAAAGGAACCTGAGGCACTCTTCTTTTTGAAAATCCTACACCATTGTCTTGCGGATAATTGCTGGAGATCTGGTAGCCTGGATTGAAGAGCACTGTGCTCTGATCAATAAACTGCCAGTCTTTAGAATCAGAGTAAGATGGTTTTGGTGTACCGTCAGCATTGTAATTCCACTGCTGGCGGAACTCATCGAGGATCAATACAGCGCGCTGATTGATCTGTGATACGTCCCCTGCAGAGATGACACCATCCCTGTTGACATCCATAGCGATTGACTGGTAAACATTCGGGATGAAACCTGCATCATCGATGATCACTCTTCTTGTCAACAATGCATCGAAACCGTTGACCAATTCCTGTACATCTGTTGCATCAGCGATGTTTTTTGTCAATGTCAGTTTTTGACCGAAAGCGAGGTCATAGCTGAATACACCGTTTGCATCAGGACTTACAGTTGGTCCAACCAAAATAGCTGGGTTTGCAGCACTTGTTGCACTACAA
>JANMVA010000202.1:0-1576 GCA_031392195.1 Saprospiraceae bacterium
CCATTGGCGGCTTCTTTTCCGATCAGCACTTTTAATCCTGTTTCATCGACATGGATGTAAGGAGAAGAGAGGATGTGTTTTTTAAGACAATCATATACCACACTGATCAGATCAATGGATTTAGCGCTCCAGTCAAGCAGCGTGTTGTAAGGGATCGAGAGGCCATCACGTTCGAAACGGCGCACCTGCCTTGCCATCGGAAGATGATCACAGAATTTATCTACCAGGATCTGCGCCAGCAAGCCAGGACCGGCCACGCATTTAGGCAAAGGACGGCTGGGTGCAGGCTCAGATACAATAACCGTCTGACCTTCTTCACCACTAAGTTTATAGGTAGGTGTAATAATCACTTTCACATGCACTTTCGCCCGGGTGATCTCTAGAATTTCCTGCTGGTGTTCGCCAATCTTAACTGCACCCTCGGGCAGTTTTTAGGCTCACGCACTTCAATAATGCGGGGAAGTCCCTCGAGGTAGCAACCCATTTGATCCAGCGTTCTTGGTGCAGGCTTTTTAGTGCTGGTATATTCTACTTTCTTTACATCGGAGAGTTTTGTGCTGGGTCCATCTGTATCTACCGCCATATCCAGGGAGAGCTGTGCAGGATTGGCTATATACCGTTCGCTCTTTGAACCGAAGATCATCTGAGAGAATTTCTGTATCTGCATTTTCATCTTCACTATCTCTGCTTCCAGCTCTATACGGCGGGTGCGCTCCTGGAGGTAGAGTTGTTGAAAATCGGTATGAATGAGTACTTCCAATGGCTTAATTGATGGAGCTTGAAAGATAGCACCATAGGCTGTTTCAGCGTAATTTATTTATCAACAATTGCTTGAATTATGTGCATAACGCGGGCGATATTTTACTTGTTTGAGCGCGATGCCTTTTAATATGCAAAGCAGTTCGTTGCTGGTCGTTTGAATGGTGTTCACGGCTTGGTCAGCAGCGGGTAATTCAAAGGTTCCTTTCTCCAACAGTTTGTAATAAATGGCGAAACCATCGCCCTGGAACTGAAGTAATTTAATGGCGTTGCGTCGTTTGCTAATGAAAATATAGATGTCTCCGTTAAGCACATCTTTTTTCATGTTGGCGGTTACCACAGCCGCCAGTCCATGAAAACTTTTTCGCATGTCGACAGCCTGGCGACAAAGAAAATACCGTCCCTGCTCAGATAAGTGGAGCATCGATTACGAGATGAGGGATTTGAGGAATTTAGCTTCTACTGGATTAAAGAAGCGAATGGTGGTTTTACCGGAAACTAAAATCTCACAAAACGGAACCTGTTGCAAATGGTCAGCAGGTGCGATCGGCAAGGCAATAAAATCATTTGCGGAGGACGGTTGAGCACCGTACTTTTTTTCCCAGTTATAAAAAGTCTGATGACTGATACCGTGAAGCGTGCAGAATGCAGATGTGGAGTGATTATTGGCTTGCTTATCTTTGAGTAAGCGGATAATTTCAGCGGCAGATTTCCTGGAATACTTTTTATCAGTTGTGGTCATAGACTAAATCATAGATTGCGAAACTATGACTGATCGGTGACATGGGAAAGACGTAGATCCTCGGGTGTATACGAA
>JANMVA010000317.1:0-10423 GCA_031392195.1 Saprospiraceae bacterium
GCACATGTATGTTGATGACGACTTCACTTACAATGTCAGAGGAAAGGATATCAAAGTCGACACTCATACGAAATCATTATCCGGTACTAAAATTCCGGTGGTCGCATTACCAACTGCAAAAGATTGGGGGACATTGGTCCATTGGGTAACACAGGAAAATTTACCCGGACGTTTTCCATTTACTGCTGGAATATATCCGTTTAAGCGTAAAGGCGAAGATCCTACGCGGATGTTTGCCGGAGAGGGTGGGCCGGAAAGAACGAATAAACGATTCCACTATTTATCGAAGGACATGCCTGCCAACAGATTATCTACGGCATTTGACAGTGTTACCCTCTATGGGGAAGATCCTGATTATCGCCCCGATATATATGGCAAGATTGGAAATTCCGGTGTGAGCATTTGTTCGCTGGATGATGCGAAAAGGCTTTATTCAGGTTTCGATTTGTGCGATCCGAAGACATCTGTTTCGATGACGATCAATGGGCCTGCCGCGACCATATGTGCTTTTTTTATGAATGCCGCCATTGATCAGCAGTGTGAGCTTTATATCAGGGAAAATAATCTGTCTGATAAAGTAGAAGAATCATTCCGGAAAAAGTATGATGATCACGGAATGCCAAGGCCAAAATATGACAGCACTATTCCTGAAGGCCACAATAAGCTGGGTTTGATGTTGATTGGTCTTACAGGTGATGAAGTCCTGGAGCCGGCCATTTACAATGAGTTAAAAGCAAAAGCTCTGAACTCTGTAAGGGGCACAGTACAAGCTGACATATTGAAGGAAGACCAGGCACAGAACACCTGCATTTTTTCAACGGAGTTTTCGCTGCGTCTTATGGGTGATATGCAGGCATACTTCATCGATGAGAATATTCGCAATTTTTATTCTGTTTCTATTTCAGGATATCACATTGCAGAAGCCGGTGCCAATCCAATTACGCAATTAGCATTTACACTCTCAAATGGATTTACGTTTGTTGAGTATTATTTGTCGCGTGGATTAGCGATCGATGATTTTGCACCAAACCTATCATTCTTTTTTTCCAACGGAGTGGATCCTGAATATGCGGTGATTGGAAGAGTGGCAAGAAGAATCTGGTCTAAGGCCATGAAGTATAAATACGGCGGTAATGATCGGTCGCAAAAACTGAAATATCACATTCAGACAAGTGGTCGCTCACTGCATGCGCAGGAAATTTCTTTTAATGATATCCGGACCACCTTGCAGGCATTGTATGCTATCTATGATAATTGTAACAGCCTGCACACAAATGCATATGACGAGGCGATCACAACTCCAACAGAAGAAAGTGTACGCAGGGCCATGGCGATTCAGCTGATCATCAATCATGAATTGGGGCTGGCGAAAAATGAGAATCCGTTACAGGGGGCATTCATTATTGAGGAGTTAACCGATTTAGTAGAAGCCGCTGTATTGATGGAATTTGATCGGATCACGGAAAGGGGTGGTGTCCTCGGAGCCATGGAAACCATGTATCAACGCAGTAAGATCCAGGAAGAAAGTCTCTACTATGAGACATTGAAGCATTCAGGTGAATACCCGATCATCGGCGTCAATACATTCTTATCGCACGATGGCTCACCAACTGTTCTTCCGAGAGAGGTTATCCGGGCAACAACTGAAGAAAAGGAAACGCAGATTAAACGGCTTCAGGAATTGCAGGAAGCCAATAAAGTAGATGCGGTTGATGCCATGAAAAAGCTGCAGGACGTCTCCATCAATAATGAAAATACATTCAACTCTCTGATGGAAGCTGCCAAGACCTGTTCATTGGGCCAGATCACGCACGCGCTTTACGAAGTGGGGGGCCAGTACAGGCGAAATATGTAATGGTATGAATACTTTCTTTCGATCAGGAATGATCTGAAAGAATCGGATTTATCCGAACAAAGGACTACTTATTTACGAGTATTACCTGTGGTCCGCGAGGGATATCATGGGTTTCGAATATTTCTTTGGTTCATTAAACTATAATGTGATGAAAACAGCTATTAATCTTTGTTGTGGTCTTTTCATTCTTACAGTATTCTGTTTGGCTTGCAATTCGAATACTTCCAAATCAGCGGAAACCTCCAAGAATTCAAATGGCTCATTGGATAATGCATCCACATCAGGTTTGCCGTTGGATAAAATAAAATTGCCACCGGGTTTTGTCATCAGTGTTTATGCGGATGATTTGCCCAATGCACGTTCACTTGAACTGAGTTCGAATGGAACGTTGTTCGTCGGCACCCGGGATGCAGGAAATGTTTATGCTGCCAAAGATGAAAATTCAGATTTCCATACAGATAAAAAGTGGACCATTGCATCAGGACTTGATCAGCCCAATGGAGTAGCCTTGCAAGATGGTGATTTGTACGTCGCAGAGATCAGCAAGATCTCTAAGTTCTCCAACATTGAAAGTAGTCTTGATAATCCTGTCAAAGAAGTCTTTTATGATGACTATCCAACGAAGAGTCATCACGGGTGGAAGTATATCGCATTTGGACCAGATGGTCATCTGTATGTTCCGGTAGGTGCACCTTGCAATATTTGCAAGTCAGAAGACGAGATTTTTGCTTCCATTACACGAATTAACATGAATACAAAAACACGCGAGATCGTTCAGCGGGGTATCAGGAATACTGTTGGTTTTACATGGCATCCGGTCACGAATGAACTTTGGTTCTCGGAAAATGGTGGTGATAATATGGGTGATGACATTCCTGCTTGTGAACTGAACTATGCGCCAAAAGAAGGGATGCATTTCGGATTTCCTTTTTGTCATCAGGGTGATATTGTAGACAATCAATTTGGAAAAGAAGGTGATTGTGCAAAGTATACAGCACCTGCACAGAAATTGGGCCCTCATGTGGCTCCGCTTGGAATTGAATTCTATACGGGTAATATGTTCCCGGCTACCTATAAAAATCAGTTATTCATCGCAGAACATGGTTCGTGGAACAGAACCACCCCGATCGGATACCGGATCATGCTGGTGAAACTAGATGGCAACAAAACTGTTTCATATGAGCCATTTGCCGAAGGTTGGCTGCAGGGAGGAAAATCCTGGGGCCGGCCGGTCGATATTGAGCTTCTTCCTGATGGATCTATGCTCGTGTCAGATGACCAGGCAGGGGTAGTATACAGGATTTCTTATAAAGGTTAATTAAGTGAATTGCAAACCTAGATTTTCAGGTTACGGCAAATCACCTAATTGGGGACGGATTATTATTTCTTCCACAACAGATGAAGGACCCATTTTTGTCAATGAGATTACTGCCTCAGCAACATCTTCCGGATTCATCAATCTTTCTAAAGGTAAGTCTGCACCAGTCCAGGAAGCAGACCAGGTTGCCCCGGGCATGATGGATGAAACTTTGATGCCATAGGGCTTCATTTCTTCCCGTAGAACTTTACTAAAACCGAGCATCGCAAATTTGCTGATCGTGTATGATCCTCCATTGGGATATGACATGAAGCTGGCGATCGAGCACATATTGACAATCAAACCCTTTTTGCGATCCATCATGTTTGGGAGCAAAACCCTTGTGAGGTGATAGGCGCTGTAAAGGTTTGTTTCAATCATATTTTCAATTACACCATCGGCTTCATTGTGCACTGCTCCTGGGACAAATAATCCGACGTTATTGACCAATAGATCGATTTGTGGCCAAATTGTATTTATTTCTTTTCCATAGGCTATCGTTTCGTCTTTCTTCGAAAAATCAACTTTGTGCATCAGGCAGGTGTGTCCGGGATAGGATCCATTTACTTCCGTTCTCAACTTAATCAGGTCATTTTCGTTCCTTGAGGAGATTGCCACGTTCCAGTTTTCCCTCAGCAGGGAAAAAGTGATTGAACGGCCAATTCCTTTAGTTGATCCGGTGATAACAGCATTCATATTCATAAACATATCCATTTTTTCATTGGTTTTGATGAACGGGATTTGGATGGTATGATTTTCGGCCGGTTTTACTGATAAAAACTACTTTTATCCTTTACTTGCACCGTATTGAAGAAGCATAATTTCATATTTCACATTGGCAGGTTTCTGACGTGGATGCGCCAGGTTTTCTCACGGCCTGAGAATGTCAGCATGTACTGGAAAGAGATGATGCGGCAGATGAATGAGATCGGTATAGGATCATTGATCATTGTAATGCTGATATCAGCTTTTATGGGTGCGGTAATGTCTGTACAGATTTCTTATCAGTTGGGAGGACAACTTGTACCCCGGTATTATATCGGATACCTCATCAGGGATATTACAATCATCGAATTAGCGCCAACAATTACATGCCTGGTGCTCGCAGGAAAAGTTGGTTCGAATATGGCCTCGGAAATTGGGGGCATGCGCCAAAAAGAACATATCGACGCCATGGAAATCATGGGAGTCAATACGGCTGCTTTTCTGGTGATGCCCAAAATCGTTGCGGCCTTTTTTGTAGTCCCTTTGTTAGTTGCAGTCGCTGCCCTCGTCAGCATTGCTGGTGCATTTGTTTCCAGTGTGCCGACAGGCTTGTTTACTGCAGCAGAGTACATTGAGGGAATCCGCTCATTTTTCGAGCCCTGGAATGTATTCATGATGTTTGTCAAAGCTGTAGTTTTTGGTTTGATCCTCGCATCTATTTCGTGCTACCAGGGATATTTTGTTTCAGGTGGAAGCATTGAATTGGGTAAGGCAAGTACTGCTGCAGTAGTGATGAGTAATATTGCTATACTCATCGCGGATTTTTTCATCGCTGTATTGCTTACATCATGATCAGAGCAGAGAATATTTCAAAATCATTTGGTGAGCAAACGGTGCTCAAGGAAATCAACTTGACATTTGAGGCCGGTAAAACAAATCTGATTATTGGCCGTAGTGGTGCCGGTAAAACAGTATTGCTTAAAATTCTTGTTGGATTGTATCCTCCTACTTCAGGTATTGTCTGGTATGATGATGTCAATTTTACGGCGTTGGATAAAAAGAGTGTCAGGGATATTCGAATGAAAGTGGGAATGCTCTTTCAGGGTACTGCACTTTTCGATTCCATGACGATTGAAGAAAATGTTCGTTTTCCGATGGATATGTTTACAGACAAGACATCCAAAGAAAAACTGGACCGGGTGAATTATTGTCTTGAGCGTGTGAATCTTCCCGGAGTTAACAAAAAATTTCCTTCTCAATTGAGTGGAGGAATGCAGAAAAGAGTAGGTATTGCACGCGCACTTGTATTGGAACCAAAATATCTTTTTTGTGATGAACCGAATTCAGGTCTTGATCCCAAGACAAGTTTAGTGATTGATGAACTGATTCATGACATTACGGTGGAAAAAAACATCACCACAATCATCAATACACATGATATGAATTCGGTGATGGAGATCGGTGATAAAATAGCACTCATACATGAAGGTCAGCTTGCCTGGGAGGGTAATAAAGAAGAAGTATTAACCTCGCCAAATGAAGTGCTCCAGGGATTTGTGTTTGCCTCGCCTTTCCTCCAAAAGGTGAGGAATTTGCACGTCGATTAAATTTTCCTACTGAAAAGTGCCCGGGGAGGGACTCGAACCCTCACATCCTATTGGACACATGCCCCTCAAACATGCCTGTCTACCAATTTCAGCACCCGGGCGGGTGGGGAGGCGAAGATAGTTAAAAGTGAAAAACAAGGAAGTGATCTCATGAAAACATGGAAATGAGCGGTATTTGAATAATCCGAACAAATATATTTTATTCATATTATAATAATGTATAATATATTTTACATTAGATATTACGCTAATATGAAATGATCCTGGTTTTTGATCCAAAACAGTTGTAAAAACGCACTGTTTCTGTTGCTTTTCACTCCGAAATTGATACCTTTAGGAATCCAGTGAATCCGATTGAAATCAATAAAGTTTTTTTCCATATGATAGAAACTTTTAATGCTTTCGGGTCGTTATCCTGTTGAATTTTGAATTATCCTGGCGTGATGGCGCCATTATATAAAAATGTAGTTTTCTTATTTTGAGACCTTAGTCGAAAAAGCTCGTCACAAATGTGTGCACGGGCTTTTCGACATTTAAGGAGTACTTACCCTAACTTTAGTATAATTAATAACCCTCCTCATGCCTGAATTTATCCATCTCCATTGTCATACACATTATTCATTGCTGGATGGTGCATCACACATACCGGCCTTGATGGATAAAGCTGTGGCTGATGGCCAGAAGGGAATTGCCATCACAGATCATGGCAATATGTTCGGTGCTTTTGAATTCGTGTCAGAAGCAAAAAAGCGCAATCTGAAAGCGCTTGTTGGTTGTGAATTTTATTTAGTTGAAAATCGCCATCGCAGACAATTCCAAACATCAAAGGGTGAGCGTGATAACCGTTTTCATCAGTTGTTGCTTGCGAAAGATCAGGACGGATACCAGAATTTATCAAAGTTATGTTCACTTGGATTTATTGAGGGGGTATACAGCGGATACCCCCGGATTGATAAAGAATTATTGCTCCAGTATCACAAAGGTCTTATCGCAACCAGTTGTTGTATTGGTGCGGAAGTTCCTCAGACAATTCTGACAGGTGATCTGGAAAAAGCAGAAACACTTTTAAAGTGGTGGCTCGATGTTTTCGGTGAAGATTATTACATCGAATTGCAGCGCCAGCGAGGAATGGAAACAATTGATAATACCGGCATGAGCCAGGAACATGTCAACCAGGTACTTCTATCCTTTGCTAAAAAATACAACATCAAAGTTATTGCCACGAACGATGCACATTATATCAATGAGCAGGATGCAAGAGCACATGACATACTTCTTTGTGTGAACACGGGAAAAAAAATGTCTGATCAAGGACGCTTTCAGTTTCCGAGCTCGGATTTTTATTTCAAGACGCAGGCGGAGATGAACCAGGTATTCTTTGACCTTCCTGAAGCGATCGATAATACAAACGAGGTCTTTGACAAGATCACAGCTCCGAATCTCAACAGGGATGTATTGTTACCCAACTTTCCTGTACCATCCGGATTTGATGATCAGTCAGTTTATCTCAGGCATCTCGTGTATGAAGGTGCTAAAAAAAGATATAAAGAAATCTCATCCGTCATACGAGAGCGTCTTGACTGGGAATTGAATGTCATCAATTCAATGGGGTTCAATGGATATTTTCTCATCGTCCAGGATTTCATTAGGGCAGCACGCAGTATGGATGTCAGTGTTGGTCCAGGGCGTGGATCCGGAGCGGGGTCTGCAGTTGCGTATTGTCTCACGATCACGAATATTGACCCACTACTTTATAATCTTCTATTTGAGCGTTTCTTAAATCCGGAGCGTGTGTCGATGCCGGATTTTGATATTGACTTTGATGATGAAGGAAGGCAACGTGTTATCGATTATGTTGTAGGGAAATATGGTAAAAATCAGGTTGCACAGATCGTCACTTTTGGAACCATGGCTGCCAAGTCTTCCATTCGTGATGTAGGTCGTGTATTGGAGTTACCGTTATCAGATACAGACCGGCTGGCCAAGATGATCCCCATGATGCCGGGAACCACTTTGAAAAATTTGTTTAAATCCGGCAAGGCAGCTGAAGAAGGTGCACAGTCCCGTGACCTGGAAAATATCCGGAAGCTACGTGAACTCGAAAAGCAGGAAACCCATGAAGGTGAGATATTGCGATTGGCCCAACAGGTAGAAGGTACGGTTCGAAATACCGGTATCCATGCGGCAGGAGTGATCATTGCACCCGGTGATATCATGCAATACATTCCTGTCTGCACATCCTCAGAGACAGAACTTTTAGTGACGCAGTTTGAAGGCAATCTTGTCGAATCAGCCGGAATGCTGAAGATGGATTTTCTCGGACTTAAGACACTATCTATTGTCAAGGATACCATGAAGATCATTGCTGAGCGTAATGATGCGGAAATCATGGATCCCGACCAAATTCCGCTAGATGACCCTGCAACATATACACTATTCCAAAAGGGAGAAACGATTGGAATATTCCAGTTTGAATCTTCAGGTATGCAAAAGTATCTGCGTGAACTTGTTCCCAATAATATTGAGGATTTGATCGCGATGAACGCATTGTATCGTCCGGGTCCAATGAATTATATCCCCATTTTCATTAATCGAAAGCACGGAAGAGAGCCAATTGATTATCCGCATGAATGGTTAACTGATTTACTGAAACCTACTTACGGGATCATGGTCTATCAAGAGCAGATCATGCAGGCGGCACAGGTCATGGCAGGATATAGTCTTGGTGCTGCGGACATGCTGCGCCGGGCTATGGGTAAGAAGAAGGCGGATGAAATGGAAAAGCACCGCAAAATTTTCGTAGAAGGTGCAACGAAAAAAGGTGTTCCTACACTTAAGGCAGATGAGATATTTGAGATCATGTCGAAGTTTGCCAGCTATGGATTCAATCGTTCGCATAGTGCAGCATACACCGTCCTTTCAGTTCAGACGGCATGGCTAAAAACAAATTATCCGGCGGAATTTATGGCCGCAGTGCTGACGCATAACAAGCACGATATCACGAAGCTCAATTTCTTTTTGCGTGAGTGTAAGCGCATGAATCTCCTTGTATTGCCTCCGGATGTCAATGAGAGTAATATCAATTTTACCGTAAATTCAAAAGGTGCAATTCGTTTCGGTCTTTCCGCTTTAAAAAATATGGGAGAAGGCTCAGGTGAGGATATTATTTCTGAACGTAAAGCGAATGGTCCGTTTACAAGCATCTTTGATATCACGTCTCGCGTGAGCCTGAAGTCAGTCAATAAAAAAGCGCTTGAAGCGATGGTCATGGGTGGTGCATTCGATTGCTTCCCGGGTAATCATCGCGCACAATATTTTGTGGCCACCGATAAGCATGAGTCATTGATCGAGCATGCTATTCGCTACGGACAATCTGTACAGGCACAAAAGGCACAATCTCAATTGTCGCTATTTGGAGAGTCCATGAATATGTACACGGAGCCGGAGATCCCTCAAACACCACCATGGTCATTGATGGAAAAACTGAGCCGTGAAAAAGAAATTACCGGCATTTACATGTCCGGTCATCCATTGGATGATTACCGTTTAGAGATAGAGCATTTTACGAATTGCCCTCTTGACATGGTGACTAATTATAAAGACAAGCACCTCAAAGTGGCAGGGATGGTCACATCAGCAGATCATAGGGTAACTCAGAAAGGAACGGGTTGGGGAATATTTACGCTGCAGGATTTCAGAGGATCACTTGAGTTGCGTCTCTTTAATGAAGATTACAAAAAGTACAGGGAACTGTTTGAAGTCGGAACACCTCTTTTTATTGAGGGATTTTACCAGTTGAGCTGGAAAGGTCAGGACCATGAGTTCAGGGTGACTTCTGCACGGATGTTGGCAGCCATTGGTGAAGAGCTAACCAAATCGATCACAGTCAAAATTTCGATTGATCAGCTTGACCAGTTTTTGCTTGATAGCCTTGACAGAATATGTGACGAGCACAAGGGCCGGCATAAGCTTAAGCTCCAGGTTTACGACAGGGAAGATGATTTTATACTTGGACTGATTTCAAAAACCAATAAAGTCAATGCAGCCAGTGCGTTCATTGAAAACCTGGATGCATTGGGGGTAAAGTACAAGCTGAATTAAGTTAAAACGGGGAAGAGTAGTTAAAGAATTGTTATAAACCACACCACCCAAATCAATCATTCGCGGTTGTCAGTTAATATTGATCAATGAATTTATTCTTCCAATTTCTTTTCTGGTCTTTACAAACTGCGGTCCCGTCCATCCATTTGGAATCGGCTGCTGAGATCAAATCAGATTCGCTGGAGATTCCGGTGCTCAATTACGATCAGCTAAAACCTTTGTTGCTTTTAGATAATGATACAACCTATGTAGTCAACTTCTGGGCTACCTGGTGTGTACCGTGTGTAAAGGAACTCCCGCATTTTACCCAACTGGATTCCATGTACAGGGACGATGCTTTTAAGCTCGTCCTGGTGAGCCTCGATTTTAAAAAGGACTATGTGCGCAGACTTCAGCCATTTGTGATGGAGAAAGGACTGGAAAGGCATGTTTTGGTGCTGGAAGACAACAGGTCCAATTACTGGATCGATGATATCAGTCCGAGTTGGGGAGGTTCTATACCGGCTACTTTGGTCTACAGGGGACAAAAGCGTGAATTTTACGAGCGAACTTTTGATCATGTAGACGAGTTATCAGATATTGTAAAACCGTTCTTAAACCTATAATTATGAAACACTTATTTGGTAATATATTAGTTGCCCTTTTTGCCATCGCTTTGATGAGCGCGGTTGTCCCCGTGCTGGAAGCTTATAAAGTTGGTGAGCAAGCCAGCGACTTTTCACTGAAAAATGTGGATGGAAGCATGGTGTCCCTGAAAGACTATAAAGGAGTCAACGGATATATCGTTGTCTTCACGTG
>JANMVA010000340.1:0-6202 GCA_031392195.1 Saprospiraceae bacterium
CTATGCCGGTGGAAAATCTGCATTGGAAGCTTTTGTCAAAAAAGAACTACGCTATCCGAAAGAAGCACTCGCTGCAAAAGTTGACGGCACCGTGAGTGTCCGGTATACAGTTGATTACAAGGGAAAGATCATGGACACACACATTATTTCCGGTATCGGCCATGGGTGTGATGAAGAGGCCATCCGTATTGTCAACCTCCTTCAATTTAAAGTGCCGAATGATGGCAAGATCAAATCAAAATATACACGCAAGCTGCATATCCATTTCAGGCTGCCCGGATCGCCGGTTGTTTTGCCAGCCACAAAGAAAATTCAGGTGACACCTCAGAATACGGACATGAATTTCCAATACCAGATCATTTCGAACCCTGTGAAAGTCACTGTGACGCCGGCGAAAAAATCAGTTTCGTACGAGATAAAAATCAACTTCCCTCCCAAAGAAAATTCTTAAGTTGCAATCGCTCACAACCCATTTCTTCATTTCCTTCCTTTTATAATAACATCAATGCAGAACAATCAGGACGGAATTGACTTAAACTAAACTAGTATGACTACGACACAAAAAGCGCTCAGAGGCGGGGAATTTATCATTCGCGATACGGATCCGCAGGATACATTCATTCCTGAAGATTTCAATGAGGATCAGAAGATGGTGCGACAGATGTGCAAGGACTTTGTCCAGGAGATGGGTGAAAATGCGCATGTGCTCGAAGCCCAGGTTGGATTAATGGAAAAAGCTGGCCAATTGGGTTTGCTTGGTGCTCACATTCCCGAAGAATATGGAGGCAATCCATTGGATACAAATTCGAATACACTGATAGGCGAAGAGCTTGGCAGGGCAGGTGGTTCTTTTGATACAAGCTTTGCTGCACATATCGGAATCGGTATGTTGCCTATTTTATATTTCGGCACGACAGAGCAGAAGAAAAAATATTTACCGGGGCTCAGCTCAGGAGAATTAAAAGCATCTTATTGTCTGACAGAACCCGGAGCAGGATCAGATGCATTATCCATTCGCACACGGGCAGATCTTACAGCAGACGGCCAACGATATATGATCAATGGACAGAAGATGTGGATATCGAATGCGGGCTTTGCAGATGTATTAATTGTTTTTGCAAAAATTGGAGGTGAACAGTTTACGGGATTTATCGTAGATGCACATTCACCCGGCATCACACTTGGACCGGAAGAAAAAAAACTCGGCATTAAAGGATCTTCGACACGCCAGGTCTTTTTTGAAAATGTAGAAGTGCCTGCAGAAAATATTTTATACAAGATCGGGCAGGGACACCAGATTGCATTCAATGCACTGAATATCGGTCGCTTTAAGTTGGGCACTATGGCGATGGGCGGTTCTAAGAAATGTGCCGATATCGCAGTGAAGTATGCCAATGAGCGTATCCAATTTGGTCAACCTATTTCTTCCTTTGGTGCGATTAAACATAAGCTCGGTGAAATGGGTGCGCTCATTTTTGCACTCGAGTCCGCTTCATACCGCCTTTCAGATTTGCTTGGTGATCACAAAGATCAGATGATTGCAGCAGGTTCGACCCAGGAACAGGCACTGCTTGATTCCGCAAAGGAATATGCTTCGGAATGTGCCATTATCAAAGTTGCCGGTTCGGAATATCTGGATTATATCGTTGATGAAATGTTGCAGATCCATGGTGGAAATGGATATTCGGAGGAATATGCAACCGCCCGCGCCTATCGTGACCAACGCATCAACAGGATATACGAAGGAACGAATGAGATCAATCGCCTGATGCTGGTGGATCGCATTATCAGGAAAGCACTGAAAGGTGAACTGGATCTGGTGAATCCTGCATGGGCTGTGCAAAAAGAATTGATGTCAATGCCCTCTAAATCAAGTGATGAAGGACCATGGGCTGCAGAAATACAAGCAGTCAGTCATTTCAAAAAAACAATGTTGCTTGTAGCGGGTGCTGCTGTTAAATACCAGATGGATGGCAAACATGATCTGAATCAGCAGCAGGAGGTCATCATGCATATCGCTGATATCGGGATCGATTGTTTTATTGCCGAATCGCTACTCTTGCGAAGTCAAAAACTTGCTTCGGGAAATTATTCATATGATGCTGATGTGGTCAAATCCATTACACAATTATTCATTAATGAGGCCCAGGTACGGATCCAGAAACATGCTTCCGATGCACTGATGGCCTTCGCGACCGGGGACGAATTGATCATAATGCTCAAGGGGGTAAAAAGATTTTCAGGCTACCCGGCTATAAATTCTGTCCATGCCAGGCGGGTGATCGCTGATCATTTGATCGCTGCCAATACGTATAGTCTCGAATTTTAAGTGCAATAAAAACGTAATGCCGATCATCAAATCCATCATCATCAGACCTCAAAAAAAACTTGAACCAATGCATGTGCATGTGGCTGAAATTACATTACAGGGCATCGAGGGTGATCATTATACAAAGCCTGAAGGCAATCGCCAGGTGACATTGATCGCGCAGGACGATATGGCTGAAGTGGCTGCCGTTGTTGGGTTTCAGGGCGATGTGCATTTAGCATGCAGACGCAATATTATGGTTGATACATTTCCGGAAGAGGATCTTGCGGGAAAAATAGTAGGACTCGGTGATGCAGTGATTTTAGAGATCACGGGATACTGCCGACCATGCATTCGAATGGAAGAAAATCTGGGTGATGGTGCTATTGATGCATTTGAAAAAAAAGCAGGATGGACCGCGAAAGTGCTCAAAGATGGACGGATTTCGGTCGGAGATAAATTTTTCGTGAAATGAAATTTTTTTTCAAAAAGTGGTGTAAATAAAAAACTCTACCCTATCTTTGAATCACAAACGGATATTTCTTTCTATCAATATCCAAATTCGTATCAAGAAGATCAGCGCCGCAAAGCGCTGATTTTTTTTTGTGTCGCTTCGACTAACGCTCAGCGACCGGGCATCTCCGCCATTAAAAAATATACAACTTACTGTAGAGACGCAAGATCTTGCGTCTCTACAGTAAGTTGTATATTTTCTACGATGGATTTTGTAACTTACACACATCACCTCTAAATCTCTCCAAGATGAAGAAGCCAATTATTCTGACAGCGCTGTTCTCTGTCCTGATCTTGTGTGTCACTCAGGCACAATACATTCTCACCATGCATTTTGATGAGATGGATCTTTACATCGGGAAAACTGTAGAAGTGAGAGTCGTGGAAACGTCGACCGGTGATGAGGTCGGAAGAAAGACTATTTCTACATTAGACACGACAGCATTTTCGATTCAGCTTTACGTGTTGCTCGAAGACCAGGATTATACGATTGACATACATGCAGATGTAAATGGGAACGGTTCGTATGATTCGCCTCCTGCTGATCACGCCTGGAGAAGAACGATCATTGATGCCTCTCAGAATGTAGTCATCCATTTCATTCCCGACATGAATTATACAAATACAGGTTTTCCGGATGCATTTCCCTACAGTGTGTATGAGAGCATATGGGGTGGCAAATGGATGAATTTCACTTTCGGTTCCACCGATAGCATCATGGCAGAAATGAACCTGAGCTGTGACAGTGTGTCCGGATCTTTTACGACAAAAGGTGTTTTTGGAAATCCGAATACTGTCTCGTTCGATTATGCTGATGCCCGACCATCCGGAGAAGGAGATGACACCATCCGGTTTTCTCCCGACCCTCCCTGGACAGGAGAGATTACCATAGTCGATGATGAGCTCGAAGGGAATATTTCTACCTCAGGAGCGTTTTTGGTTTTCACCGGAACAGTTGGGGCACAGCAGATCATGGCTTTATATATTGTCATCTTCGCGGGGGATACGATTGCCAATGGATTTTTCTATGTGAAGGAGTTGGAAGTTGTCAACAGTGCGCCTGAGATTTCAATCGGCAAAGGTGGACTTACCGGTGTAACTTGTTTTGATGGTGATAATGGTGCTATTTCTATATCGGTTGAAGGTGGAGTGCCAGGTTATACATATTTGTGGTCTAACGGTGATACTACTGCACAGATTTTTGATTTAGTGGCAGGTGATTATAGCGTTACGGTTACAGATTCCATGGGGTGTACTGAGGAAGCGAGTTTTACAATTATTCAGCCAGAGCAAATGGTGACGACCTGGTTTACACAACAGGTAAGTTGCAATGGTCTTTGTGATGGATCAATCGATTTAATCATGATCGGCGGGACGCCTCCTTATACTTATTTGTGGGAAAATGGTTTGTCTACACCGGATGCATTTAATCTCTGCGCAGGCACTATCTGGGTGACTGTAACTGATGCTTTAGGATGTGTGGCATCTGCACCGATCACTGTCTTCGAGCCGGATACATTGATAGTGACAGTCGAAACAACCGATGCGCTCTGCTTTGGAACTTGCAGTGGGACAGTAACTCATACGATATCCGGGGGCACACCACCCTATAGTTTTATGGATCAAAATGATCTTTGTGCTGGGAGTTATGCGACATTCGTTATGGATGCAAATGGCTGTTTAGTGTCTACACCGGTGGTGATATCAGAGCCTGATTCACTGAGTTTGGCAGCTATTGAAATTTTAGATGAGACGAATGGCCAGGCGAATGGTTCGATTACAGTAGAAGCGGATGGAGGAGTACCACCGTATAGATATTCCATAAATGGGGCTCCATTACAGACATCAAATGTTTTTCCCGGATTATCTGAAGGAACTTTTACTGTAGATGCCATAAATCAGAATGGTTGTATTGTTTCTGTGAACATCATTTTGTTTAATCTTACAGGTCTCCGGGAATTACGGGCAAATTTTCAATGGTATCCCAATCCGGCTTCGACTTTTATCTATGTGGAATCGGACACACCGTTAGATATTGACTTTTACGATGTGCAACATAAGCTGATCAAAGAAGAAAAACAGGTCATTAATCAACCGGTCTTTGTTGAAGATCTCTTTCCAGGTACATATTTTATGAAGATTTCAGATGGGACAGGGATTGGCTATTCGAAAGTGATCATTCAATAGTTGAGTAGCGCTACCTCGGTGAGAATTGTGAAAGCTTTGCAACTTCTACTCTAGATAATAATGCACGATTGACGGTTCACGGCTCACGGTTCACGGTTGATGGCTCACGAAAGAGGATGAGTCAGGCAGCAGATCAAGCTTCTCCCGTACCTTTCATTAATACCGGGGAAGTCGTACTTTTGCAACGCTCTCACCCGAAAAAAGGAATGACCTAATTTCGGATTCATATGAAATACATTTTTTCTTCTCTCTCAAGTCTCGCCCCTGTTTTATTTTTCATTGTTACCTGTTTGGATGCATCTGCTGCAACCAAGTATGTTTCGAATACGGGTAATAATAGCAACTCGGGAAACTCATGGGCTCAGGCATGGTTGACGACCCATTATGCTTCCACCAACATTGCTCCCGGAGATACGGTCTGGGTAGCCAATGGAACTTATGCAGGTTTTGATTGCCGGATTGATGCCAATGCGGCAAATCCGATTGTCTTTATTGCCGCCGGAAATTCAGTGGTGATCAACACACAGAATCCGATCACACCAGATGGCATCAACATAGAAAATGCCGATTATATCGAAGTGAATGGATTCCGCGTCATCGATCAGCCGCGCAATGGTATCCGTCTGGCAAGTGCAAATTTTTGCATTGTCAGGAATAACTATTGCGATAACAATTTTGAGCGCGGGATTTTTACAGGCCACACAGATGACATTCTGATCGAATACAATGAATGCCTCGAGTCAATCGATGAACATGGTATTTATGTTTCCAACAGCAGTGATCGTTCCATCATCCGGTATAATGTATGTCATCATAATAACCGGGGTGGTATTCAGATCAATGCTGATCTCAGCCAAGGTGCGCCGGGTATCAGCTTCGATCCAAAGATCTATGGAAATATTCTTTATGAAAACGGTGTGGCCGGTGGAGCAGCGATCAATCTAGATGGTGTGCAGCGGGCATTGATCTATAATAATTTGATGTATCAAAATCATGCAACGGGTATCGCATTATTTCGCCAGGATGGAGGCGGCCCTTCAAGCGATGCTACGATCGTTCACAATACGATTGTAAATGCAAGTGATGGCCGATGGTGCATCCTGATTGTCAATGGTGCGACCGGTGCAGAAGTGTACAATAATATTATCATCAACCAGCATTCATTTCGTGGCAGTATCGCATTGGATGCAGATG
>JANMVA010000429.1:0-4704 GCA_031392195.1 Saprospiraceae bacterium
TTCGCCTTCGCCTTCGCCTTTTTTTTGATAATGATTGTTGACGAGAGAGAAAATTATTGATGCGTTTGATCTAAATCAGGAAATGTTTGTTAAGATCATATATCATATACACTTAAACGGTAAAGATGAAAAAGAAAGAAAATTCAGACCCAGGAGGCAAGCGATCAGATAATGATCCGCTGGATGATCCGGAAGGATACCCATTATATCCTCCATCCGAAGATATTTATTCACAATTCAAAGAAGAACAGGATATTGATCCGGAAGATCCTACACGATTGAAGGAAGATGTACCAGAACCTGAACTGGAAGGTGAGGATGATTTGGTTCCTGAACTGGATCTGGATATCATGGGTACCGACCTCGATGTGCCCGGTGCCGATCTCGATGATGAAAATGAGGAAATTGGCAATGAGGATGAAGAGAATAATTATTACAGTATCGGAGGTGATAATCATCATGACCTGGAAGAGGATAATGGTGAATTGGAAGAATAGAAATAGATTCTAAAAATTAAAGAGGTACGGACTGGTCGCGACCTGTCCGTACCTCTTTAATTTTTAGAATCAGATTTGATTACCCTTTCTTCGACTGAAATTCAATAATATTGAAGGACAGAACCGAAACCAATGAGCAAAAAAGCCGAACTGACGGGTAGTCATTTTCCGACGATCTATCTCACTGTTATATCCCTCTTGCAGGGTATTGCCCTCTCCCAACTGGTGCCCAGCATCATCAATTATTTTCAGCTTTCTGATCAACCCTGGGGAGATATACGCATCCTGCCGCTGGCGATCACGATGCTGATCATTTTTATTGTATGGCATCATTACGCGATTGGCATTTTTTTCCTGAGATGGTTTCCCAATATTATTGACACGATCATTCCATTCATGGTCAGTATTGGCCAATTTTTCCTGATCTCTTTTCTGATCGTTGAGGATACAGTGGAAACGATTGATGTGCGTTCCTGGGCAGTGGGGTATGCTGTTATTATGTTGGCGGGTTCCCTGGCTTATTTTTCTGCGGCCATCAGACTGGATCCGGATCTGTTTGCCAATATTATGAACCGGGCGAATGCAGTGGCTCATTGCAAACGTGGCAAGAAGTTCTATGGACTTTCGGGAGTAGCTATTTTTATCCAGGGATTATTTGGTGTCCTTATTGTCATGCTGCATCGTGAAGAACTATTATTGGTTTCACTCATCATGATGATGTTGTATTTAATCGTATCTGAATTTTTAATGCTTACCCATATCAAACCTCAATTTATCCGGTCACTCGATGAATTTGATGTTGATGTTGAATGATCATTTGATTACAGCATTACTGCGGGTATTTTAATTTTGTGAAAATTTCGAATCAACTATAAAACCAACATGAAGAATTGTCGCATTTCCCATCTCCTCCTGCTTTTCTTTTTTGCCGGTGGCCTGAGTGCCCAGTATACTCCGGCTTCAAACGAAGATTATTCTGCTGAAGAAGCACATTCTGTTTTGCCGGCAGATGGTGTGCTCAACCACATGCCAGTGGACAGCTCTTATTTCGGAACGTCATCTGCACCGATCGGGAATAAGATCAGCTTCACACCAACCGTTTATTTTTTCTTCCGGCCTGAAAGCACGATCAACTACAAAGAAGCCGGCATCGCCGAAGATACCGGTCAATTAAATTTTTATCTGCGTGGAGATTTCGGAGGCCGTTTGTCCTTGCCAAAGAATATTGACATGGTGTTTAATCTTCAGTCTTACGGAGTGTATACACGCGCATTAGGACCATTGGATCCCAATCTTTCCTTGTATGAGGCATACGTGGATATGAAGAAACTAGACAGGGCAGGAAAACTATCTCTTCGTTTTGGCCGCATGTGCCTGGGCAAGTATGGTACAGAGATCCTGGTCGGTGATGATGATTTTATCAAGGGCCGCAGTTTTGAAAGCATAAGGCTTAGATATAAGACTGCGAAAACAACGAGTGACCTGATGTGGGTGCAATTGTACCAGGCTGCTCCAGATTCCGCCAACTTCGACTGGAACCATCCCATCTTTCTCGGAAACTTCAACACATTTCATGTGCGCGAGGCCATCAATTTTGATGTGAACCTTATCTATATCATTGATCAGTACAACAGTGGTTATCGCACTTCTGTACTAATGCCCGATGTCCGGTTTTTCGGACAATCAAATAATATCAGGTATTCTGCAGAGGCAATTTTTCAGATAGGGCAGACCAAAGGGATCCTCAGCGATAATGTTGATGGCAAAGTGAATGCACATGCATTTGAGGTGAGTGCCGGTTATTTCACGGATGATAACAAGATCGGCATCGATCTTTCCTATTACCGCGCCAGTGGTGATGAAGACCGTACCGATGACGATATCAACACCTATAATGTCTTATGGCAAAATGAGCATCGCCGCTTTGGATTCATTGATGCATTCAAGGGCGCGAATGTTCAGGCTACAACCCTGCATCTCAGTTATAAGCCTGGCCGCCTTGTTGAAACCGGTATACATGCTGTCATTGCCAGTGTTTTGGAAAACAGGGACCGATCTACAGGTATTGTGACATTCCCATTGACTGATGGCCTCGATCCGGAAATAACAGCTATCGGTATTGGAGGGGATTGGTACCTCAATTATTATTTTAATCATTACATGAACATGCAGGTCTCTGCATCAGTGTTCAGTCCCGGTGAGTACTTCACGGCAGCCAATGGCATCGATGAGACGATGGTGAGGATGTATTTGTTGCTGGCGGTGCGGATATGATTCGCCTTCTCAAAGCGCAGCTTTGCTGACACCAGGACGTAGGTCAACCTACGCCCAACATTATGGTGGATTGTGTCGAAATAGAGAATTTGCTTATCGATACGTCAAGTACTATAGATATGATTACTACTAACAAAATCATGCATGCATGATGAATGAAATCCTCAATTATTTTTTCTTTTCCTTCCATACTTCACTGATCATTTTTAATTCCTTCGGTTGGATATTTCCGAAATTAAGAAGATTGAATCTGACTACACTTATGCTCACTGCATTCTCCTGGTTTGTTCTGGGGATTTGGTTCGGCTGGGGTTATTGCGTTTGTACTGATTGGCACTGGACAGTCAGAGAAAAGCTCGGTTATCAGGACATGTCAAACTCCTATATCCACTTTCTCATTCTGAAATTGACTGGTATCAATTTCGCGGAAGAATTAGTTGATTTGGTTACAGTTGTAGTTTTCTTTTCAAGCTTTTTCATCAGTCTTTGGCTAAACATACGTGATTATAAGAAAAGGCAGATAAGGTAGGATTTATTGTTGAGCACAGGAATGTCTTCGCTAATGTTGATCGTAGGTTGACCTGCTTGGATACTGAGCTGCACATGGATGCAAGTGAGGTGTCGAAGTATGATGTGTGCAAATTTGCAATTTGCAAGTCAAGCAAAACGCAGTTTTACTGACACACTACTCCGGCACCTTAGTAACAGCACCTAATCCGGAGGCCGTTTGAGTCATTATTGTTTGATGATTATGGTATATTCGCTAAACCCTGTCAGAATCAGGCTTATACCACGAAGAATGGTTTGATAGACTGAGGATATCAAGTTAGAAACAAGTTGTGTGGCGTTAAAAAAACCAGGAATAATTATAATGGAAAAATTCATACACTTACAAAAGATTAAGGAGCTTTATGCAAAAGGGGATAATATTATTCAATATCTGAAAAGTATAGATAATCAGGATGCTAACACCATTGAAGACATATTAATAAGCTATGACTTTCAGGCAGGTTCCTATATTCAGGGCTTTTCAAAGAACCGAGCGTATAATGACAAATACTGTAAAGCCTTATCAAAGATAATTGACAACATAGAAAATGTTCAATCAATCATTGAAGTTGGCGTAGGTGAAGCAACGACTCTAAATACGGTGATCAGAAATTTAAAAAACAGGCCTTCCGCTATTTTAGGTTTTGATATCTCATGGTCCAGATTGAAATTTGCAAAAGAGCTTCTGCGTGATTTCAATATACCAAATGTAAATCTGTTTACAGCGAATCTATTTGAAATTCCCCTAATGGATAATTCGATTGACATTGTATATTCATCTCACTCTCTTGAGCCGAATGGGGGTAAGGAGGAAGAAGCTCTGAAAGAATTATATAGGATAACCAGAAAATATTTGATTTTGCTTGAACCCTCATTTGAGTTAGCAAATGCAGATGCAAAAGCGAGAATGAAAAAACATGGTTATGTGACAGAACTAGTGGCCACTGCTATAAAACTAGATTATAAGATTATCGAACATCGGCTTTTTGATTATTCTTCCAATCCATTAAATCCCACAGGACTCATTATCATCGAAAAATCAACAACAGATTTTAATCATTCAAATTTAGTGTGCCCTATTTCACAAACAGAATTAGTAAAATACAGTAATTCTCTGCTATATTCAAAGGAAAGTTTTTTGGCCTATCCTGTAATCGATGAGATTCCATGTCTATTGAAGGAGAATTCCATCTTAGCAACTCATTTATTGACAGACTATAAAGAATTTAAAACGACACATAACATCGTGTATAAGTAATTATCTTGAAAAAGATTAAGTCTACCAGGTAGATTGCATTGAGTCGCCACTGCCCACAGTCTTGATCGTTGGCCGTCATGCCGCTTGAAGTTCTAAGTCTGTGAAATATAAAATAATCTCTATGCC
>JANMVA010000445.1:0-7507 GCA_031392195.1 Saprospiraceae bacterium
GGCTGAGGCGAAAGTGAAGGCTAATGCTAAGGCAATTCCGATTAAGAACAAGGAAGCTACGAGGGGCTCTATGCAATCAAACTAGTTCTTCCTCCATCCTTTGTGGTTAGTAGATCATATTCATCAAAAGTGTCAAAAGGCACATATGCCTGCAAACCCTCCTTCGCCTCCGCCTTCGCCTACCTTTCGTCTTAGCATTAGCCTCCACTTTCGCCTCAGCCTTAGCCTCCGCCTTAGCCTTTTCAGTTTTCCAAGCCTCCGCCTCCGCCTTTTTCGTATATTTCCTACAATTCCAAGGGTTTATACAGACATGAGTAAAATAAAAATATGTAACCCTATGATTCATTATCGAAAGTATTTTTCGAACTTTGCCCTCCCGATTCGCCATCGATAAGGCATAACTTACTATAAATCAGAGTAATGAGAAAAGCAGATTTGGTCAACACCATCGCGGAAAAAACCGGCGTCCCTAAAGTGGACGTTTTGGTGACCATGGAGACTTTTTTTTCCGAAATAAAAGCCTCCCTCTCAAAAAACGAGAATGTCTATATCCGCGGATTTGGCTCTTTCATCACCAAGAGGAGAGCTAAAAAAGTCGGAAGACACATCAAAAACAATGTATCCATCGAAATTCCGGCCCATTACATACCTTCTTTCAAACCCGCCAAGATTTTTGTGGATGAGGTTAAAGATGGCGTGAAACCAGAAGAAAATTTATAATCCCGGATGAAGCGGGAGCAATCCTTTTACGAATTCGGTGCAGTTATTTTATTGGCCGTATTGTTTTGGGGATTTGATACCACACCATCCACACAGAAGACCCTCGAAAAGTCGAGAGAACTTTCAAGCAAGAATTTTGACATCCATTCGCTGGAATCCGATGCACGGACCAAACTGACGAAAGAGAACTTAAATCATCTCGAAACACTGCAATCGCAGGTCCAGTTTGCCGGTGCAGACTCTGCTAAATTGAGTTACCTCAAGGACCTGTCAGCATTTTGGTTTAACCAGGGAAATCCAATCCTGGCCGGAGCCTACGCCAAGCAGGTAGCTGAAACAGAGAAAAGTGCGACGAGCTGGTCCATCACAGGTACCACCTTTGCATCTGCCCTCAATCAACCTGACCTAAGCCAGGAGATAAAAGAAAGAGCGAGAGATCAGGCTGTCGAAGCATTTGAAAATGCCATTTCAATCGAACCAAAGGTCATCGAGCACCGGGTCAACCAGGCACTATCCTATATAGAAGCTCCTGAACAAGCCCAACCAATGAAAGGCGTGCAGATGTTGGCCGGTTTGGCGACAAGCAATCCGGAGTCACCTTTGCCTCCTTTCCACCTGGCCAGATTAGCTGTCAGAACAGGACAAATGGAAAAAGCTGAAGAACGGATCGAACAAGCTTTGAAAATAGATTCAACGAATTCGAAGATTGCCTGTTTGGCAATAGAGATATATACGGCAACGAATAAACCGGATGAGGCCAGGAAACTGGAAGGACGGTGTGCCGGAACGAAGTAGACATAATTTTTTATAAAATAATAATTTCTAAAGTATGCCTTGCGGTAAGAAAAGGAAAAGACATAAAATCGCTACACACAAGCGTAAAAAGCGTCTGAGAAAAAACAGACATAAGAAGAAGAACAGATAAGCATTTTTTTAAACCGGCATTACAGCAGTCCGATGTCAAGGATCATAGCGTTCTTAGACTGAAAGAGCGCCGCCGGCCGCTGAGACTTATACTCCCTCAACTTCTTAGCGGCTGACGCCACATCGAGATTTTAAACGATATACCCTATTGCCGTCAATCAATGCCTGACCCCTTGCTCTTCTTTGAGGGTTCGAAATTTGTTTTGATTTTTGCCTTGATGGGCTAACGACTGCGAGTATGCCACGGAGCATATAGGGTATTTATGGACAAAGAATTAATCGTCCAGGGGTCGCCGACAAGGGTGGAGATAGCACTTGTGGAGGATCAAAAGCTGGTGGAACTGCACCAGCAAAAAACAAAGACCAACTTTTCAGTTGGGGATATCTTCCTTGGTAAAATCAAGAAGATCATGCCCAGCCTCAACGCTGTCTTTGTCGACATCGGGCATCGGAAAGACGCCTTCCTGCATTACACCGACATGGGTCCCAAGCTGCGGACTATCATGAAATTCTCGGAAGACAGTATCACGGGCAAGCAACAGACAGCCCTGCTGGACAATTTCGAATTTGAGCCGGAGATCATCAAGACCGGCAAGGTCGACCAGGTGCTGAAGAAGAATGAGAACATTCTCATCCAGATCCTCAAAGAACCAATCTCGACAAAAGGCCCCAGGCTAAGTTGTGAGATCACCATCCCGGGCCGCTTTATCGTACTGACACCTTTCACCAATACGATCGCCGTATCTAAAAAAGTCAGCAGCCAGGAAGAACGCAAACGCCTCCAGCTTTTAGTTGAATCCATCCGGCCAAAGAATTTCGGGATCATCGTCAGGACAGCAGCTGAAGGAAAAAAAGTAGCCGACCTGCATGAAGAACTCAAAGAACTGCTCGATAAATGGAGCCAGATCCACAAGCAACTTTATAAAAGGCAAATGCCTGCAAAATTGCTGAGTGAGCTGGACAAGACGAGTTCCATCCTTCGCGACATGCTCAATGATGATTTTACCAATATCATCGTCAATGACAAGGAGATCTTTGATAATATCCAGGACTACCTGGAGAATATAGCTCCGGCTAAAAAAGATATCATTTCCCTCTACAAAGGAAAAAAACCTGTTTTCGATACTTATGGTGTCAACCGGCAGATAAAATCTTCTTTCGGAAAAACAGCAACGCTCCCCAGTGGTGCTTACCTCGTCATCGAATCAACGGAAGCGATGCATGTCATCGATGTCAACTCTGGTCCGAAGATGCAGCGCAAAGACCAGGAAAGCTCCGCGCTTTCAGTTAACATGGAAGCTGCAGAAGAGATCGCCAGGCAATTGCGATTGCGCGATATCGGTGGATTGATCGTCATTGACTTCATCGACATGCGCAATCCTGAGAATAAAGTCGAGCTGCTCAGGCAAATGAAGGATGTGATGAAGCGTGATACAGCGCAACATACGCTCCTTCCACTCAGCAAATTCGGTCTCATGCAGATCACACGTCAGCGTGTAAGACCGGAAGTAAAAATTGATACCACTGAGTTGTGCTATACATGTCAGGGTACAGGCAAAGTCAATCCAACTGTACTGATCACAGATGACATCGTTCGGGACCTGGAATACATTCAGCAAAGCCGTCCAAAAACAAATATGCGGCTTGAAGTGCATCCTTATGTCAATGCATTTTTGAAACAGGGCTTTCCGAATTTTCAGATGAGATGGTGGTGGAAAAATCAACGATGGATAAAGATGTCAGCCAATACCGATTTCAGCCTGCACGAGTATAAGTTTTTTGACAGTAATAATGACGAGATCAGGCTTTATTAATCAAGGATGAACAAATTGTATGATATCAGCACACCGGATGATATCAGGAAACTGATCGATGCATTTTATGCGAAGATCAGGCAGGATGATTTGCTGGGATATATTTTCAATGACATCGCGCAGGTGGATTGGGAGCATCATCTGCCCCGCATGTATGCATTTTGGGAATTTCTACTCTTGAATGGTGAAACGTATTCCGGTAATCCCATCGAACCGCACAAAAGACTCAATCAAAAAATAAACCTGAAGAAAGAATTTTTCGATCGATGGGTTGAAACTTTTTCATCTACTGTTGATGAACTTTTCTCCGGGATCAATGCAGAGGAGGCAAAAAACAAAGCAAGGCTGATCGCGATGACGTGGATTCCGAAGTTTGATGCAGGCAGATCGATCTGATTCAACAATCATTCTGGCTCGTTCGTACCGATTTATATTTCTTTTTACACTGTTTTGACAATATTGGAGGTATAAATACATTACTTTATGACGTCCAATTGACTTGATGTGAAGATATTTTTTCCGGTACTCAACTGGGGCTTAGGCCACGCCAGCAGATCTCTCCCCCTGATCAGAAAATACCTGGATCGCGGCCATGATGTCTTAGCAGCTTCTGATGGAGAAGCGTTAGCAATGCTACGCAAGGAATTGCCTGATCAAAAAGTTCTTGAATTGCCCGGTTATGGCATTCATTATTCCAGCAAGTACATGCCCTTCAATATGCTGCGGTATGGACCGGGTATGCTGAAGGCGATGCGTACGGAAAATGAATTGACTAAAGCAATTATTAAACGAGAGAAAGTTGATTGTATCGTTTCAGATAACCGATACGGATGTTATCATCCCGATATTCCATCCGCGCTCCTCACACATCAGCTTCAGGTATTTACAGGACAAAAAATTCTGGACGTTTATATCCGAAGGCAAATCAGGGGATGGTGCAGAAAATTTAATGAGGTATGGATCCCCGATCAACCACCACCAAATAATATCACAGGAGAGTTATCTGATATCGATACAAGTCCGATCCCGAAGTATTACCTGGGTGTGATTTCAGAATTATCAAGCAGGCCAACGTTTGGAAAATACGATGCTGTTGCTGTTATCTCCGGGCCTGAACCACAGCGAACGCATTTCGAGCAGCTGGTGATCAAACAGCTTTCAACCCTTGATGGAAAATATGCTATTGTATGTGGCAAGCCTGATTCGACAGAAAGCATTCGTGAAGAAAATAATCTGACCATCATTCCGTACATGTCGCGAGCAGAATTGTCAGGTCTTTTGGATCAGACAGCGGTCATCATCGGACGAAGTGGATATACAACCCTGATGGACCTTGCCCGAACAGGACATAAAGCAATATTATGTCCAACGCCCGGTCAGTATGAACAAATATATTTAGCCGATCGTCTTGCTGCAAGCGGACAATGTGTGTATAGGCGCCAGGAAAATCTTGATTTGTTGCAGGCACTTGCGGACGTCAAAGAGATCAGCCCCATTCAATATGATGGTGAATCGATCGAGCAAAATCTCGTCCAGCGACTTGAAAGTCTTGTGCGCATGAAAAATGATCTGGTAGTCGCTGACGCGCTTTCCGCCTGATTTATTTTTTCTCCGGTTTAACTTGTGATGTGACTGCATTGACGATGTCCATCGATCTTTTTAATCCGATGCTGGCAAATGATTTGATGGCATCTCCGGCGGCATCCAGAATGGCAGGCATTATTTTCTTTTCATCTGCATTCCAATTCCCAAGCACATAATTAACCTGTCCGCCAATTTGAAAATTTTTTCCGATGCCAACGCGTAAGCGCGCGTATTCGGTCGTATTCAGTTGCGCCTGGATGTCTTTTAATCCATTGTGCCCTCCATCCGTTCCTTTTCCGCGCAATCGGATCATACCTAAATCCAATTGGATCTCATCAAGCACAACTAAAATATTTTCAAGAGGGATTTTTTCTTTTTGCATCCAGTAAGCCACAGACTTGCCACTGAGATTCATGTATGTATTCGGTTTTAAAAGGATAAGCGTCCTGCTTTTATATTTGGCCTCAGCGATCTGGCCCAGGGTAGCGGACTTCCAGCTTGCTTCGAGCTTTGCAGCCAGGTGATCAACTACCTGGAAACCAATATTGTGCCGTGTTGCAGCATACTCCTCACCAATATTTCCTAAGCCAACGATCAGGTATTTCATCAGACTGCAAATGTAAAGTAAACAGTGTTGTAAGGATCGGTTTATCTTTGAATTATGAATCAACTCACTGTCCCTACTTACGGTCGACCTGCTGAAGGCGATTGTGATCCTTATTATTTCCAATACACAGATCTCGTTCCCGATGTTGACATTGCAACATTCCTGCATACACAGAGAGACTGGTATGGGGATTGGATTGAAGGATTGACACCTGAGCAATGTAAATACCGGTATGCAGAAGGGAAATGGTCGCTTGCCGAAATGATCGGCCACGTGATGGATACAGAAAGAATATTCGCTTACCGGATGTTGTGTATCAGCCGCAATGATCAGAACCGTTTTCCCGGATTTGACCAGGATGCCTATGCGCGGTATTCAGCGTATGATTCTGTGAAGCCGTTAGATCTGGCCAACGAATGGCGAGCGATCAGGTCGTCCACTGTTTATCTCTTGCGACACACCACTCCGGAAATGGCTTCGCGCATGGGAATTGCCAATGAAATTCCCGTTCGTGCTTCGGCATTTCCATTTATCATGGCAGGGCATGTCGTGCATCATTACAGAATAGCACAGGAGAGATATCTTTCCAATGTTTAATTGGAAATGATCCAATTCGCAGATACACGAAGATTTTTATCGAAGATCACTTTTCGGAAATTGTCCAATGCCTCTTTGGTATGGTCCTCATTTCATCTGACCCGATGGACCGGAAAAGCATTACAATGGGGGAGACCGATGACGATTTCCATCGAACCTACCACAGCATGCAATCTGCGATGTCCTGAATGTCCAAGTGGCCTTCGTGCATTTACCCGTGACACCGGGAACATGAAGACCGATTTTTTCAAAAAGCTGGTCGATGACATGCACCGCCAATTGATGTGGTTGATTTTTTATTTCCAGGGCGAACCGTATATCAATCCGAAATTTCTTGAGATGGTGCATTACGCACATCAGAAGGGAATCTATACCATCACATCTACTAATGGTCATTTTCTCCATCCTGAAAACGCGCGAAAGACAGTTGAATCCGGACTGGATCGCATTCTCATCTCCATCGATGGCTCGACGCAGGAAGTGTATGAACAGTACAGGAAGGAAGGGCAATTGCAAACAGTATTGGATGGTGCAAAAAATCTTGTGAAAGCAAAAAGAGATGCAGGTTCAGCAACTCCGCACATTGTATTTCAAATGCTCGTTGTCAAACCAAATGAACATCAGATCGAAGAAGTCCGATTGCTGGCCAAACAAATTGGTGTGGATGAAGTAAAACTAAAAACAGCGCAGGTCTATGATTATGAGAATGGGAATGACCTGATCCCCACACAACAACAATATAGCCGCTATCATCAGGACAATTCAGGTAAGTGGCAGATAAAGAATAAGCTGCTCAATCATTGTTGGAAATTATGGCATGCGTGTGTGATCACATGGGATGGCCTCGTGGTGCCTTGTTGCTTTGACAAGGATGCAGTCCATCGCATGGGTGATCTACGAGAAAATTCTTTTTCGGACATCTGGAAAGGAAAAACGTATCAGCAATTTAGAAATCAATTGCTGGAAGGCAGAGACCAGATTGATATCTGTACGAATTGTACGGAGGGGTGCAAGGTGTGGGCGTAAATACATTTCTGCAAAATCTTTTTACGTAGGGGTTCAATATATTGTCCCCCTAGGTAAAAAGATTTTTCAAAAAAGTAACCACAAACATTTTTCTCACTACACATATTCACTATATTTTGTAACTTTTTGCTAGCCCATACTTCGACTTGCTGAACACAACCTCGTGCTACAGCTCAGCAACCAAAGTAACCAATGTTTCAACCTGCTTAACGACCCAAAAAACGACTAGCTCCGG
>JANMVA010000523.1:0-21932 GCA_031392195.1 Saprospiraceae bacterium
TCGGGTGCTACTCCTACACATACGTATGCAAATTGTGGTCCTGATACAGTAACACTCACTGTTACACTGTTGACCGGTTGCCAGGCAACATTCTCCAAGATCATCAACCCGCCATGCGATCCGAATCCTAATTTCAATATGGCTCCTAACCCGGCATGTGTTGGAGACGCTGTTACATTCACACCGGTCAATACGATAGGTATTGTGGCATTCCTGTGGAACTTCGGTGATGCCAGTACAAATGCAGCACCGAGCCCATCTCATTCCTATTTGCTTGACGGTACCTATCCCGTAACCCTGATGGTAACTGATGCCAATGGATGTACAGCCTCACAATTAAATCCATTGGTCATCGATACACTGCCTATCGTAGGCCCGATCACGGTAGCTCCGGGTACCACAATATGTGCAGGTGATACAGCGACACTCACTGCTGCCCCGGGTTATACATACTTGTGGAATACAGGTGCCACCACGCAAATCATTTTTGTGACCGTGACAGGAAATTATATGGTGACTGTGACTGATGCTAATGGATGTACGGCCGTGCAGGACTCTGTGACGATCAACGTAAATCCCCTACCTCCGGCTATCATCACCGGAAGTCACTATATCTGTGATAACGGATGCATCACGCTGCAGGCGAATACCGGATTTAATTACATGTACCAATGGTATAATGAAAATCTCAATCCCGCTCCAAATCAGACCGCTTCCACACTCACGATATGCGCGAGCAATTATCAGGATACTGTCATTGTAGGAATCACGGATGCCAATGGCTGCACTGCTTTTTCTGCACCCTGGGCCATCAGTCTCGCCGTTGCACCTCCTGTTTCGATTGTGCTCACATCGGGTGATTCATGCGCGGGTACACCAAAAGTTCTGAATGTCTCACCAGTGCTGTCGTACGTCAATTATTACTGGAGTACCGGAGCAACAGGTACAGGTATCATTGTCTCAAATGCAGGAACATACACCGTATTAGCTGTTGATACCCTTACGGGATGTTCATCATCCGCGAGCATCGTCATACATCCGTTACCCGATTTGTGCATGGTTCCTGTCGGATGCTATATCATGTGTGACAATGATACACTGTGCGGACCTCCGGGCCTGAGCATGTATCAATGGAACCTCAATGGTATTCCGATCCCGGGTGCAACATTCCCCTATTATATCGTCACGATGAACGGTAGTTATTCACTAACAGGCACAAATATTTTTGGATGTAGTGCCACATCGGATTCACTGATCATCATGGTGATCGAGTGTTGTGAAGATTCGAGTACAACCGTGATTGCTACACCGGTTCCGACCAACGGTGACAGTTGCTGCTGGTCATTGTCCTACATCAACACACTGGATTCTATTTTCGCCATCGATATCATCACCGCGAATGCAGATATATTTTCGATCACAGGAAGTCTGCATCCATCGCTCTCTTTATTCGCCAATACATCCAATTCAATCACACTTGTCAATAATGTTCCCGGTGATCCGCTTCCGCAGGATACATTGACTGATTTTATAGAAGTCTGCTTCCATAACATTGACAGTAGTCCGGTCGAAGTGATTATCGATTGGCTGGACAGTAATTACATGGTCTTGTGCATGGACACACTGATCCTGGAATGTGATCCTGAGCCTCCATGTATTTACCTGGCCAGTGATTCGATTTGGTGCGACCTGGACATTGTTGTTTACCAGATGGAATTGTGCAATCCGGCTTATAACCTGTATCCTATTTCGTTTATTGACATTGCCGTCTTTAGTCCTTCGGGATTGATTCTGACGCCATCTCAACTAAATCTGGGCACACCTATATTACCCGGTCAATGCAGCACCTTTACGTTTATCATATCAGGAGGAAATTTCGCCAACCAGAATTTCTGCTTTAATCTCACCGGACATGAATCGGATCCAGCTGAGGATTCGACTGCATTATGTTGTACACTCGATACGCTTTATTGTATCCGTATCCCGGGATGTTCTACTTGTGACAGTATGTACATCAGTGAGATTATACCCGTAGATTCTGAATCTGATTCCTGTTGCTATGAGATCACAGTGTTCAACTATTATGATGACGAAATCATTGACGGAATTGATATCTGCATTCTGACGACAGGTAGTACGATGTCGCTGGATAATGAATTTGGCGGGCCATGGTGGACGACCAATCTGACGGAACAAATGGCTTCACTGCGCTATATCAATCCGGAAGATGAAAATGACAACTATGTTCCTGAAGGGCCGATTACTTTACCGGTTATTTGTGTTGACAATCCGGACAATCCAATCACGCTCGTTGAAATTAAATGGATGAGCAACGGGCTGGTCATCTGCCGGGATACAATTGAATTGATCTGTAGCGATTGTGGTTTTTTTGAAAATGCAATTCATTGTGATGAAAATGATGATTGGGTTGTTCAGGGCAGCCTGACCAATAATACAGGATATGTTGTTGGATCGGCTACATTCACGTTTGAAGACCCTGCGTTTTCTGCTTATAATCAATCAATCAATGTCGGCGCATTAAACCCCGGATCCTCATATGGGCCTGTCACACTTAACATAGGTACTCCAGGCAATCCGGGTGACACACTTTGCCTGATCATCACACTGCATACGCTTGATCATGATGATCATACGAATTGCTGTTCATTTAAAGTCCTTCTGATCCTTCCTGAATGTGAAGATGTGGAAGAGCCCTGCGAATGCGATCCGGAATTTTTCCAGCAAGTTGCCTTAGGGATGAATTGTATCATCAACGGAAATACGATCACATTCTCTCCTGCCGGAGATTTCAATGAAGATTGCGATCGTGTGCAATGGATCTTCTATCACAATGGAGAATCAGTGACCACATTTGGAAATCAAAGTGTCGTGCATACTTTCCCCGGGCCGGGAGAGTATGATGTGTGCATGATCGTGTACAGGAATGCGGGCGATACAGAGTGCAAGGAGAAGATACTGAAGACGGTCACCATCTTTCCACCGGGTGCCGAGCCGATCCTGTTTCCGAATCCAGTGTATCATGAGCTCAGGATACAATTGAAACAGGATCATTCGTCCCTTCGGGTCATTGTCTATGATATGAGTGGGAAAGAGTTACTTGATATCACTGACTCAGGAGAATATGGGCAGATCCTTCGGTTCCCGACACATTCTTTTGCAGAAGGGGTGTATACGGCAAAAATCATTTCCGGCCAGGATCAATGGGTCAGGCGATTTATCAAGATCAATCAATAAAGTTTCTGCAACAAATCGAAGCGGTCGGGTCACCCCCGGCCGCTTCTCCATTTAAGCTACATTTGCACCAATGGATTCACTTACCCAGATCATACTCGGCGCCGCTGTCGGTGAAATAGCGCTTGGAAAAAAAATTGGTAACCGGGCATTGGTCTGGGGAGGTATCGGTGGGACGATACCGGACCTCGATGTGCTTGCCAATGGATTTATGTCCTCCATCGATGCCCTCGCCTTCCATCGAAGCATCTCCCATTCTATCTTGTTTTCTGTTGTGGCACCTTTTCTCTTCGCATGGCTCGTTCACAATCTTTATGATAAAAAGATCCATAAGAAATGGCCCTATAAGATCCTGATCTCTGTCATCAATGCAGCGATCATCATTGCACTTGCCTATGGCATCAACCGGCTTTTCATGAACGATGGGAAGATTTCCTGGGTAGTATTGATAGTAAGTGCTGTAGCCGGGGTCTTTTTGCTGTGGAGATTATACAAATATTATCTCATCAAAGATCTCGAAGAACCCCAGGTAAAATACCGTGAATGGTACTATCTTTTTTTCCTGGCGTTGGCCACCCATTGGTTACTTGATTGCTTCACCGCTTACGGTACACAAATATTTTATCCTTTCTCTGACTTCCGGGTGGCTTTTAATAATGTTGCCGTTGTTGATCCCGCCTATACAGTCCCTTTTATGATTTGCGTTATCATTGTTTCAACTCTGAAAAGAGGAACACGTGCGCGGAAAATCACAAACTGGCTCGGCATCGGCATTAGCAGTCTCTACATGCTCTTTACCCTGATCAATAAATTTCATGTGGATGATGTGTTTGACAAAGCACTCCAGAACAGAAAGATCGAAGTCTCGCGATGCCAATGCAGTCCGACCATTCTCAACAATATTCTCTGGTCTTGTGTAGCAGATGGAAAAGAGAATTTTTATATGGGCCAGTACTCCTTGTTCGATTCGGATCCAAACCTTCATTACCTCAATGTGCTCTCTAAGAATGATTCCATTCATCAGCTACTGGCACCGCAGGAAGATTATCAGACATTGCTTTGGTTTTCTAAAGAGTACCTGACATCAACCCGGACAGATTCCATGATCATCTTATCAGATCTTCGTTTCGGATCGTTTGCGGATACCGTTCGCGGTCCGGAAGACCTGATCTTTAATTTCAGTGTACGTGAAGTCAATGGTCAGTATGAATTTGAAGACAATGGCCCTCCGCGGCAGGAAAATATGGCTGAGCAATTGAAAAAATTTATGACCCGTATCAAAGGGTATTGATGGAGCCATCTAAACGCAAAGCCTATCTCGCACTGCTGGTTGTCTGCATTGTCTGGGGTGTATCATGGGTCGGTACAAAAGAAGCTGTCCGTCATATGCCGGCAATACAAATGGTTGGCATCCGGCAGATTATTGCTGGCCTTGCCTATGTTCTCTTTTTCATTTTCCGGGGAGATAAGTTTCCAAAAGGAAGAGAGTGGTATCCGATCCTCTTACTTTCTGTCCTGAATTTTATGATCAGCAATGGATTAGCAACTTATGGAGTCAAACTGACCACGGCGGGTGTGAGTGCGATCCTGGGTGCAATCTTTCCACTGTGGCTCGTGATCATACTTACGATCCGTGGCGGCAATAAAATACCCGCACTGGCGTGGGTTGGGATCCTTCTCGGCTTTGGTGGTGTATGCGTTGTCTTTTATGATCATCTCAGAGAATTATTCGATCCGTCTTTTCAGCTTGGTGTTGCTTTGGGTTTGGGAGCTGCACTAGCGTGGGCTTTTGGAACGATCTATACCAAAGAATTCGCGCTTGATTTTAATCCATATCACAGCATTGGCTGGCAGATGTTGATATCCGGAATAACCTTGAATATCATGGCTACAACGACAGGAAATACAATTCCTGTCACGGAAATAACGCTGTATACCTGGGGCGCCATCGCCTTCCTGGTAATTGTCAGTTCAATCATAGCTTTCATTGCATATCTCTATGCATTGCAAAAGCTACCAACAAGTCTTGTATCGGTCTATGCCTACATCAATCCGATCGTAGCTGTGATCACAGGCAGTATTTTTCTGGATGAGAGAGTGACGCTGATCATGATTGTAGGTGCGGTGATCACACTGACGGGTGTGTATATTGTCAATAAGGTTTTGCGGAAAGATTTAGAGAAAAGAATTGAGACATCGTGAAATGGACCATTTCCAATGCAGCAGATGAAAGACAAAGCCTTGTGTCACTGCATGATGCATGGAAAAGTGCTTAGCCAGAGATAATGCCGGATGGTGGACATATTTAGCATGCTCAGCAACAATCATGCAATCTTTCAGTTTAATTAAGATACTTTATACCTCGGTACTATACAAGTTATAATAATAAAAGCTTAAGCTCTAACCTGCTTCACTTTCGCCTGGCTCACTAAATATTTTCAGAGCCATCCTGTCTTTTCCGATTATGCTTATTCACTTTATAGGTCTTTCCTATAGCAGCCATGCATTGCTATGAAATTTATTTTTACTCTCCTCTTCCCCTTATTCTTCATCATTCCGCAACAGATTAATTCTCAGTCGGATTTACGGTTCAACCATTTGACTGCTGATGATGGATTAACATCAAGCTATATAAATTGCTTACTCAAGGACGACCAGGGTTTTTTATGGATTGGAACAAATTCCGGTCTGAACCGATTTGATGGAAAATTTAATAAAACGTATACTCATACAATTGGAGATTCCACTACTATAATTAACAATAATATTACCGCCCTATTTGAGGATAGCTTACATCGAATCTGGATAGGTACTGACGGTGGATTAAGTATAATACTTCCGGGATCCCCCATAATTCATAATTACAAAACAATTATTTCCGACAGAGATACAATTGACTTAAGTGTTGGCATAAGGATCATTGGATACTACGACAATCGAATTTGGATCGCAACACAAAACAGGCTACTATCTACCGACATTCATAATTTCTCACTCGAATTATCGCAATTCAATTCGGGTGGCAAAAACCAAAAAGGTGTGTTTTTTATACCCAGTCGGTTGGTCACTACCGATGAAGGGATGTGGATTTTGAGCTCCAAAGGGCCTGTATATAGTAAAGATGGAAAAACGTTTTTCACTGCATACAATAACCCCAAAAAATGGTCAATTTTCAATAATGGCTGGATAGCTGCAATGGCTTCTTCAGGAGATTCACTATTATACTATACCAGTTTCAATTTTCCCGGGCTTTATATTCTTAATACTCAAAATCAGCACTTAGATTCAATAGAATTTAAAGATGATCAATACACCGATATAGAAATAATTTCATTAAGCCATGCTGGTGACACGATATTATGGGGTGCCAGCTCTCATCATGGGATATTCAAAATTAATACCTCTGTCAAGACATATGAATTTTGCAAACCTCAGAATACAAATCCTACTTCTCTGGGTATATCGCTCATATTCGAATTATTATGCGATGATCAGGGCCTCACTTTTGTAGGAACTGATCGAGGCCTCTTTTATACAAGCCCTCTTCAGCCCAAATTTAATATTCATTCTATTGAAAATACTGAGTTAGCAAACTTAAGCGTCGCAATTGAAGAAGATAAAAACGGAATGCTTTGGTTGGCGACACTACACAAGGGGCTTTATTCTTATAATCCAGTAAACAATCACATCGATCATTATACATTCCCTGATGACTATAATAAAATCTGGACTCTCGTGATTGAAAACAATGAAATTCTTATGGTCACAGAAGGTGGACTAGCTACATTCTCAATTAACACAAAAATATTTCAAAAACTAAAGTTGCCAGAAACCATTCACAATATTACCGCCAACCCAGCCCTCTTTATCATAAAAGACAAACTTGGATCCTATTGGATAGGCTATGTCTACAGTGGTGTTTTAAAATATAATTTTGAAACTGGAGAATATACCTATTTCAAGCATAGAGATCGAGTCCATAATCTGCCTGGATATTCTATCTCTACTGCTACTTTAGATCCAAATGGAACAATATGGCTAGGATATTTTTCTAATGATATTTCTGCTATAGATCCCGTAGATAATTCCATCCGGAATATTAAGGTAATGACTCATCCAAAGAGCGAAAGTATAGGTTATATATCATCACTTAATGCTGATAATAATGGAAACTTATGGATTGCTACTAGCCAGGGAGGGTTAATTAAACATGAAATAACCACCGGACAATTTAAATCATTTGATACCCGGAATGGGCTTTCAAGTAATCTGATTGGTTCAGTCATTATCGACAGAAAAGAAAATCTGTGGCTCACCACCTCAAATGCATTAACCAAATTAGATCCGAATACAGAATTAATAACAAATTATACTAGCTCTGATGGATTAGCATTTAATCAATTTAATGCTTCACCCACCATCATCTCCAAAGCTGGTACAATCTTAATTTGGAGCGATCATTTAATTACCAGTTTTAATCCGGATGATATTGCATCCAATCCTTCCTACCCAAATATTATTTTAAACTCATACGAAAAATCAGGAGTACCGTATTCAAATGGTTTTTCAACGAACAATCTCAACTTTACTCATCGCGATAAACTCATAACTTTTAAATTTTCGGCCATCAATTTCATCGACCCGGACAAAACTGAATATGCATACAAACTTGACGGATTGGATGATACCTGGTACTATACAGGCAATCAGGCATCAGCATCATTCACTGCTTTGCCACAAGGCAATTACACACTCCATGTCAAAGCGACCAACAAATCAAATGACTGGAACGTACCGGAGAAGACAATCTCTTTCCATGTAGATGGACCCCTATGGGCTAAAGGCTGGTTTATCATCCTGTGTTTTAGCCTCGCCCTAATGCTCATGTATGGTCTTTATCGTTACAGATTAGCACAGCTTGAAAAACTGCAAGCTATCCGTAACAGGATATCCAAAGACCTGCACGATGATCTCGGCAGCACGCTGAGCAGCATTTCCATCAACAGCGCTCTTGCACAAAAAATCGCCCCTCCATCTGAGAACGGTTTAAATCCTGTATTGCAGGACATCGGCGAAAGCGCACGATCAGCCATGGACAATATGAGCGATATCGTCTGGGCGATCAACCCCGCCAACGAAACCGTTGACAACATGATCGAACGGCTGCAAAAATTCGCTCAAAAACTGCTTGCTGCTCAAAACATCAAACTCACGCTTGATATGAACCCCATGCTCCGAAATACAAAATTGACATTGCCCCAACGAAAAAATATGTACCTGATCCTCAAAGAATCGATCAATAATATGGCCAAATACTCCAAAGCGAGTAACTGCTATATCCTGGGCAGATTGGAAAACAAAAAAATCCATATCACCATTGAAGATGACGGAGATGGCTTCCAGACAGACATCGTCACATCGGGCAACGGAATCGTCAATATGAAATCAAGAGCCACTGAGTTAAATGGAACACTGACAGTGAATTCAGCCGATCTGAAAGGAACAGTGATCAACCTTGAATTTGCAACCTGACAAAATACAAATGGAGACAGACCCTATACTAATTGCTTTGTATGAAGACAATGAATTGCTCCGCAAGAGCATTGAAAAATTACTATCCACTGTCCCTCACTTTCACATCGCAGGTTCATTTCCACATCCGATGAATATCCTGGAAAATTGCGCTGCACACTTGCCGGATGTGATCATGATGGACATCGATATGCCTGGAATGTCCGGTATTGAAGCCGTCAAAGTGGTAAAGAAAAAATTCCCCGATGTGAAGGTGTTGATGCTGACTGTTTTCGATGAAGAAGATCATGTCTTTCATGCTATCTGCAATGGAGCAAGCGGATATCTGCTCAAACAAACCGATCCGGAAGAAATGATCGAATCGATCAAAAGTGTACATTCCGGCGGTGCCCCCATGTCACCCTCTATTGCCACAAAAATCCTGCAGATGTTCCGGCTGCAAAACACAACACAAACAGAGGATATCAATTTGAATGAAAGAGAACTTGAGGTCCTGTCACACCTGTCAAGAGGCTTAAGCTATAAAATGATCGCAGCCGAATGTCATATCAGTATTGATACGGTCAGGTTCTACATTAAAAGAATCTATGAAGAATTACACGTGCATTCAATGACAGAAGCCGTGAGTAAGGCGATTCGAAACAGGCTGGTATAAAAGAATACAGCAATTTAGACTCAGTTAGCCCGTCAATCTACATGATCATGCAGTTGATTACGACCCATGACTCGAGTAATTTTGACAGATAACTAAAATAAATTCTCTATGAAAACCCTGATTATAATCTTAGCGCTTCAACTGGTGGGGAAAACCTCACAGCTACCTGATCAAATTCAATCAAAAACTTCCTTCACGAATACTCAATTTGAGATTACAGCCTTCAGCGAATGTGATCAATATTTTTACATCGGCACCAACCAGGGAGTGATAAAATATAATAAAACGACTAAGGATATCACCGATATCAAAATGAAGAATTCAAAGCTTCCCTCCAATCGAATTACCAGCATAGCCTGCTCCAAAAACGGGAATGCCTACATCGGAACTCCGGCAGGCATTCTGATGTGGGACAACTATGCCGATCTCGTTATTACATCGGAAAACGCAGACATTCCGGAGGATCATGTCACAGCCTTATTCATCGACGCGGATGATAACTTATGGATTGGCACCATGAACTCGGGGGTGGTAAAGGCGATCGGGAAAGATATTAAACCATACAAATCTATTCCATTGATGACCAGTGATAACCATATCTATTCGATCACAGTCGATAACCTTGACAGGATCTGGGTTGGCTATCATAATGGTGGCCTGGAATGCCTGGCAAACACAAACAACACATTCTACCCTCCGGGACATGACATTGAAAAAGTAAACGTCAGCTATGCCGGAAATTTTTTAATCAACATCAGTAGGAAAGGAACTTATTATCATGATGGCACCCGCTTCATCAGGATGTGCTGTGACCGGTCAGTCCGGGAAAATACATGCTCATATCTGCTGGATCATAGCGCTAAAGTCATCGTCTGCAATGACACTTCGATCCATGTATTCAATGCCAAAAGTCCACACAGCTTCCCCTCTCAACAAAGTTATGATTCATTTCTGAAGACAATCCTGGACAGAGAAAATGCTGTCACTCCACCGGAGGAGAAAAGAATAAAAAAAACCAAATCAAAGATGAATGGATAAGAATTACCACAGCTCATTCATAATGAATAAGGTGGCGCCATGCATGACGCCCCTTTATTCGTTATAACCATTCATTTCCTCCTCATTCCCTTAACTTTACAATATGGAAACAAAAGACAGCAATGGCAATATCCTGATCGAAGGTGATTCAGTCCTGATCATCAAGGACCTCAAGGTAAAGGGATTTCAGAAGGATGTAAAAAGAGGCACATTAGTGAAAAACATCAGGCTGACTTCAACACCTGAAGAAATTGAAGGCAAGGTGGAAGGAAGTGTACTTGTGCTCAAATCTGCTTTTGTGAAGAAAAAGTAACGGCAGAAAAATTTATCCGTTAACGAAACGGATCGGACGCATGATTACCGTAATTTAGTAGAAACAATCCAATATGTCCGTCATCAAGCTTCCCATCTTATTTGTAGGTTCCAAAGGAGAAACCCGGTTGTATTCCATGTTTGATAGCGGGGCAAACCTATCCTGTATAAATCCAGAATTCCTGGTATCCATTGAAACGCCAACTAAATTGGGTAGAATTCGACATATAGCCACTGCAGCTGAAGGTCATTTTATCGAAATCAGCGAAAGAGTATCATTGGATTTTTACCTGGAGGACATATTACTTTCGGATGAATTCCTGGTGGTACCCGGATTGAGTGAAGAAGTGATCATCGGTGCGGCCACGATGCAAAAGTGGCGCATCAAACTCGACTTCGAACACGATACTGTGCATGTAGATCCGAAAGTGGCGAAGATGCAATTAAAGAAAACAGGGTAGTCAGGTTTATTTAATCATTGTCAGTTTCCACCTTAGCCACCTCATTAAAATATTTGTTCACCTGCTCCTGGTCGGCGAAAAAATGTCTTCCTTCGATGATCTTACCATCCTCAAATGTCCACAGGACACATGCATGATGATCGATACTAATGCCATCCTTCCTGTTTGATGTGGTGTGAACGCACTCGATCAGATGATTGTCATTCTCACTGACGATGGGCTTTTCAATGGCAGGTTTTGATTCACCCATGAGCCTTCCCATGATATCAAAAAAAGCCACTACTTCTTCTATTCCCTTTTTCACACCGGCATAGGGGTGCATACCCATAAAATACCATTTAACTTTTTCAGACATGACCGCACGGATACCTTCCATATCATGCTTAGCAAAGCTTTCAAAAAAACGATCGACTATTTTCTGCTTCGAATTTTCCATGGGCGTTATGATCCGTTTAAAAGCGGCTGGACTGATTGGTTGCCATTTCCGCAATGCGTAATGATTCCACCGCATTCGTATCATCGATCACCCGAACATGTGCAGGATTGACAATCCAGTTCCATTGATCCTTAATCATCGAAATGACTAATTGTTCATACCTGGCCATCTTATTTGCAATATTTCCAGAAGTAATCGTTACGAGGGAATCATAACGGATATCCCTGAATTTTCCTTTCACGAGGTCACCGGAATATTCATGATGAATTTCTGTCACTGTGTCCGGAAAAATGGATTGGATTTTAGCTACTTGTTCGGTGGTCAGCAAGCCATGAACCCTGATCTTCACCGGCACCCATTCATATAAGGTAATGTCACCGCGATCAAATTGCAATCGCAATTCCTGCCTGTCCAGCAGTTTGGGTTGATTAAATCCATGGTAAAAATTGACCGGGCTACCGTTGTATCTCACCACAGCCTGAACCCTGTCCGTCACTTTTGGAAAGGTATGCTCCCTGTCGATCTGCATGGCATGAACTAATTCTCCGGGCCCAAACCAGCCACTGAACATGTCAAAAAAATGGACACCATGCTCAATGAAAATACCACCACTTTTTTCTTCGTCCCAAAACCAATGGGCAGGGATCAGCTTTTCATCGCTTGCATAATTCTCAAAAAATCCATGAAGGAAATCACCAAGCCATTTTTCATGCACCATCGTTTGAACCATTTCATACAGCGGATTATAACGTTGCATGAGGTTGACGGTGTAGAGGAGTTTGCGAGACTGAGCATAATGAGCCAGTTCTTCAGCTTCACTTGTCCTGAGGGCGGCAGGTTTTTCACAGATGACATGCTTGCCAGCATACAATGCTTGCCTGGATTGGCCATAGTGAAGAAATGGAGGTGTAGCAATATAGATCAAATGGATCTCCGGATCTGAAAGTAATTCATCGTATTGTATGCATGCCTGGGCTCCTAAATCAGCTGCCAATGAAAGAGCACAAGGCTGATCAATATCGGTGATGGACTTTATGTGGATGCCCGGCACTTTCAGGAAGGCGCGGGCAGCAAATGCAGCGAAGCCACCGGCACCGACAATGCCTATCGTCAGTTGGTTTTGCAATCGATGAGATTATAAAGACTAATTACATTGACCTAAAATCAACCAGATGATGACAAATACCACAATGGTGCCTATGCATCCTCCTCCCAACTTGTGCGCACCGTATCCGGCAATCAAACCTCGAAATATGTTATTCATAACAGTTTTTTTTGATGTTTTATGTATATCGTTTTTTAACTCAATTGATAGTAACAACAACCAATTGGCAGGTTTGTTGAGGGAAGAAATTGATAACTGTTATGGAATAATTCCTAACGATTCACGACCTGTCCGTACCAAAGGAAAGATTTGTCAATGAAACTTTATGTTATAGCCGATTATCGGATCTGAGGTATGACATTTCCATCTTCTTCTGGCTAGCCTTTTCCCTCAAGACAAAATAAACCAGCACACCGATGAGCGTGCCAAAGAAGCACCATACCGAAATGAGATTTGGCTGAAAGAAAACACGTGATATGACATAAAACAGGAAAATGGAAAGCCCCATCCATTTGATTTTTATATTGGCCGAAATCAATTGCGGAGCCGTTGTAGAAATCACATAGAAAAATGCGGCTACCGGGATCAAGGCTTTCGGAAAATCGATGTCATAAAAAATATGGTGATGGAGAATACTGGCACTGACATCCACATTGATCAGGCAATAAATAAAGTAACTGGCGATCAGTATCCCTGTCCCTAAAAAGGGCTTCATCCATTTCTTTCGTTTCGGATCATCTTCGAACATGATGAAGGCAACGGGTAGCCAGATGGGCCATATCGCCTGTGCAATGACCAGAAAAGAGTACATCGCCACACTTTGTAAATGCGCCCAATCGGGATCAGATAAGGACAACCATACAACCCCCTCTACAAATTGCTGGATACCAAAAAGCAAGGGGATGCCAGCCAAAGGCTTTTGCTTATCCTCCTTAACCTGCTTCAATGAAATAATCCCCAATCCCGTCAGGACAACGCCTGACGTGAAACTAGCCGTAGCAGAAAAACACATAAATACCTTTTTTGAACTTAGAATTCAGTGCTAAACTAACAGAAAGATTGATACCCTTCCTTCAACCAGGGAATGGGATGCTCAGGAAGCATTCAGATTTTCGCCCGGCAAGATGATCGTAAAAGTCGCACCCAATCCCGGTCGGCCTTCCCCATAGATGAGCCCATGATGATTATCGACGATCTTTTTACAAAGAGCCAGTCCGATACCTGTACCACTATAGGATTGCTTTCCATGCAGGCGCTGAAAAATGGCAAAAATCTGTTCACTGTATTGTGGCTCGAAACCAATCCCATTGTCCGTAAACTGGATCTTGAAATAGGGAACATCTTTTCTCAATGAAGGGTGCTGACTGACCTCCACCGGTTTCAGTATATCGCAGGTGATATCGATGACCGGTCTGTTGTCCGTATACTTTAAAGAATTATTGATGATATTGGAAAATAGCTGAGACAACTGCAATGGAATACCGGGTACGACCGGAAGATTGGGGTAATTGATGACTGCTTTTTTTTCACGCAACAATAATTCAAAATCAATGATCAGGTTTTCCAGCACCAGGTTGAGATCTGTCTGCTCAAACGCTTCCTCTGAATTCGAGATCCTGGAAAAATTAAGCATGTCCTGGATCAGCTGTTTCATTCTCGCAGAAGATTGATTGATCTTTTCCTGGTATTTTTTAGTCTGCGCTTTATCGTCCGAATGCGTGTCGAGCAATTGAGTAAAGGTTTGAATTTTCCTTAACGGCTCCTGTAAGTCATGACTGGCCACATAAGCAAATTGTTCAAGATCCCTGTTGGATTTCATCAATTCGGCATTTACCTTTTCAAGCTTTTCATTTGCTTCCACGATTTTGGTGATGTCATGACCGATGGTCAGTACACCATAGATAACATCCTCATTATCCTTCAGTGGGATGTAATAGTTGGCAAACGACATGTTTAAGATCGGTGATCTATAGCGGGGATTATGAATATACTCTCCTTTCAATGCTTTAGTGAGGTCATCGTACATGCCTGATTTCTCAACTTGTGGAAATGCTTCAAGTATATGTTTACCGATCAGCTGATCAGAAGGTGTTTTATAATACTCAGCAGCACGCTGATTGAGCATGATGTAATTCAATGAGTTGTCAAAAACGGCGATGAGGTCAACTGATGAATTAATAATCGTTTCAACGAAATCTTTTTGATGTTGAAGTTCACTTGTACGCTCCTCTACTTTTTGTTCCAGCTTTTGATTGAAGGAGGTGATCTCTTCATTCTGCGACTGGATTTGGGTGAGCATCTGGTTGAAGGCATCTGTCAGCGCACCAATTTCATCATTACCTTGTTTGACAGCGCGAACAGAATAATCTCCTTTTTCAGAAATCACTTTGGCTGTTTGCTCGAGCTCGAGGATGGGTTCAGAAATCGTGCCCTGCAATAGTTTCGAAATCACATACGCGATAAACATGGAGCCGGCAATAAGTGCAAGACCGATGAGGATAAATTTCTTTATCTGTGCGTACATGGTTTTCAGGTCAGTCTTGATATACAGGACACCCAGCTTTTCCGATTTTTGGGTTATGCGTTGGAAGCCATAGAGAAAATTACCTTCATACCAATAAAGATTTCTGTCCTGCATTTTAGGGAAAAGAGATATGGCTGTATCTGGTGGATAGGTTGCAAAAATGCTACTGTCTGTTTTATAAATAGCTGCCATGATGACATTCTCCTCTGCTTTCAATGCACTGAGGACTTCTTCGGCATCTTCCTGGTCTTCAAAGGCGAGTGCTGCTGTGCTGTTGGCCGCAATCACATCACCGAGCGTGGAGACATTACTTTTAAGAATGTCTTTATAGGCATTCGATCCCAACAGAATATAGGCTGCACACATTACAGAAAGAACGACAGCGCACGTCACCAGGATGATGCTCATCAGCTTGCTTTGAATAGGGGTATCGCGAAGTCTCATGGCCATGTTACGAGCTGTTTACTGGACGATTGCAACACGGAGCAATTTGGAACTGATCTTCAATTCCCTTGCTCTGGCTAATGTGTTATTGATTTCAAGCCGGATCTTATCTTCTACCGTAAAAAAACGGACCATTCCACCCCAACGGATAAAATTGGGCGTATCACTAACGGTCAGGATATGCCTTTTTGCCGTGAAATCCAGGATCTTCTTTGTTTCTTCCGGATCATGTGTATTGATAAAAAGAATATGGCACTTCTTAATTTCCTCTACACTCTTATATCGCTGCACTTTTATGCGGTGCGATTTTATTCGTTCGCCTGCTACTGCTTCATCGATATAGGTTCCAAACGGATCTCCTCCTATGATACCAATGACAAACTCATCATACGAATACTCATACGTGGATTGGGGCCAGTCAATAAAGTGAATGAAATTGTAAATGAAGACTGCTTTTACTTTATACTCGACAGATGTAAGCGTCTGGGCCTGGAACGACAATGAGCCAAATAAAAATAACGCGGTCAGGATCAGCCCCGGCCGGGCCATCCTCAGAAAACAAATATGTCCTGTATTACAGATCACAGGCGGACTTCGATTTTACCATAAATGCTTCGCGGTATTCTGCGCGTGCCAAATTCAATATGATCAGGTTGTGCCAGGTTTTGACCTGCCAAAATAAAAGTGACCTTGTTAAATACATACGCCAGACGAGCATTGAAGGTGACATATGATGGTATCTCGGGTGTCTGTGTAATCGCTGCAGCAGGCAATTTCCCTATGATTCGTCCTACCACGTCAATCTGGAAGCGTTTGGAAATATCCATGATCGATTGGACAAGGAACTGGTGCCTGGGATCAATACCTTCGAGCAACTCTGTGCCCGGAAATACATTAGCTGCTTTTATCTCAAACTCCTTCTCCAAAAAAGTATATCCGCCCCGAAGTCTCCACCAGTCACCAGGGACCAGGGTACCGGAGATCTCAAAACCATACGTATTCCCCTTGAGATCGTTGCCAAAATAAAAAGGCGCAAGAGTATCATTCGAGGTATTGAGTGAACGCAGATCATCATATTGATTGTAAAAAGCGGCCAAAGAAAAACTGACCAGATTGAATGGCCTTATCCGGTATCCAGCCTCATAGGCAATCACTTCTTCAGATCTGAATTCGGGTGCCAATGCATAAAATGTACTCAGGTCAACATCAAACCGGCTGGGCGTTCTGACAGCATTCGATACAGCTGCCCACAGTGTATGTGTTTCATTTGGTGTCCATGCCAACCGGGCACTGGGCTGGACTTCAAGCTCCGTATAATTATTGTATAGAAATTTAGATCCAATCGTGAGGTTGAACCGATTTGGTACAAGCGTAATTTGATCCTGAATAAATCCGCTCACCAGGTTCAATGTCCTGTTTTGAGGGTCAAAACGGTTATCGAAGCTGGTCGTCTGATCATCCTGGGTCCGCATCCCGATACCGGCAAGTAATTGATTGCTTTCACCTAAAGGGAAACTATACTGAAGATCCAGGTCGATCGTCGTCAGCTCATCTGTAAATGGATTATTGCTTATTTCTCTCCACGTACGTTCGAGATAGGACTGCACGACAAGGCCTGAAGTTTCAGAATAAGCATGCGTCCACCGAGCCAGGACATGTTGCCCATTGACCGTGGTGCTGAGTGTATCATCTTCTACTCCACCATACAATTCGCCCTGGATTGTAATTGTATTTTTATCGGAAGGGTAATAATCCATGCGAAAACCACCCTGAGTCAGATGCCAGTCATCGTGTGCATCATCACCATTAGCAAGTAGTGTATTATCAAAGTCAAAACGCTGACCATAAATCCGGAAAAACAAAGATGAATCAACCTGGGATCCATACCTTGCTGCGATATGACCCTTTACCAATGAACCGAATGCACCTGAGAGATACAAACCTTGGGTTTCATCTGCACTTTTTGTGATGACATTGACGACACCGTTGACAGCGTTAGAGCCCCACAATGTTCCACCAGGTCCGCTGACAACTTCGAGGCGATCAATATCTTCGATCAAAACATTTTGTACATCCCAGTAAACTCCTCCAAACAATGGAGTGTAGACCGTTCTCCCATCAATCATCACGAGGAGTTTATCTGCCAGTGAGCTACTCGCTACCGGAGCGCCGTTGAATCCCCGGGCAGAAATACCCCAATCATGCGAACCTGACTGTGTCACCTGGAGATTGGGTGCCAACCGCAATGCTTCGGCCAATCTGACAGAAGTTGATCTTCGTAAATCATTGCCTGTGACTACCTGTATCGCAGAAGCTACCTCAGAAAGATTCTCAGGTGTTTTCGAAACAGAGGTGACAACAATATTCATGAGCTCTTCTACTGTCAGCTTTTTCAATTCACGGACAGGAGCAATGTCATTCTGACTTAAAAGTTGTAATGGTTGCGCGCTGATCAAAAACAAAACCATCAATACGGCGACCAGATGCTTGTGCAGGATTTGGGAGAGAATATCTGTCAGTTCAGTGATGCTGGAAGGCTTGACAATAAAATCAGACGCACCTAATCGTTTATTCTCTTCCAGACTTTCCGGGTCAGCTGAAGTTGAATACATATACACAGGTACGTCCCTGAGCCGGTCGATCTTCTTGATTTCTGTCAGGCATTGCTGTCCATTCATCCTCGGCATATTCATATCGATAAAGATGAAATCCGGTCTGAAAGCGGTATCCGTCTTCAACTTTTCAAGTGCATGAATGCCATCATCAGCAAAAACACACTGGACCTGCTGATTCGCCTTTTCCATCGCGAGGCTGAAAATTTCCTGATCATCAGTATCGTCGTCGATGAGAAAGACAGTGGGAATGTTATGCATCATTCATCAAATTTATTGAGTTCAAAATAAGTGATTTTGACTAAATCACTTAAATAAGCCGTTGGAGTCAACAGACACAAGCCTGTAACCCCCTCATTATAAATAAAAAATAGCCGAATAGGATCAAACATGCCTAAAACCGAAATGTTCAAAGAAAGAATTCCCTCTACTTCCAAATGGAATTAAGCGAAAAGAATTTTGCCTTGTTGAGTGCAACGGTGCCATTCGAAGAATACAGTTTCATTGTTGTAAAATCTTCATGGGGGAAAAATATCTCGGTAAAAACGACATTCCCATCATCGGCAAAAAATTCAACTGAGGCTTTATCAAACAGGATGTGCCATGTATGGATCGGCGCTTCAGATAGGCGAGGTGCAGTGACAATCTTACTTCCAAACTCATTCGAAAAATCCAGTTTGCCTGATTTTGTGCGGTCACTATAATATTCATTTGTGACACTATTATATCCGATCCTGTATTTATCTCCCCGTGCATTTGAAAGTTCAATTCCAAAATCGGCCGTTTGATCCGATCGAATGATTTCAATCACAGCTTCCATTTGAGATGGGGGAAATTCAATTTGCAATGTAAGGTCAACTTCACCAGAGATGATTTGGCTGTCAATCGATATTTCTTTTTTACGCAGTTGTTCTAATTCTTTTACAGGGAAAGAATGAACATAATAATCCTCATGTTCGCGATGCAACTTCAATTCACGCGGGATCGTCATCGCGCTACGCCATTTTTCAGTCGGTACTTTCATGCCATATAGCCAATTGCTCATCCATCCCAAAAAAATGCGGCGACCGTCAACCGCCGGAATATCGGACCAGGTGACACCTGCATAATTGTCTCTTCCCTGATCCAGCCACTTTGTTTGTGTATTACTGTCGGCCACAAAATTTTTACCATCAAATGAACCGACAAAATATTGCGTCGCTGATCCGCCATTTGGACCTCCGGGATTTATACTTAATAATAATACCCATTTGGAAATCGTATCTCCCTCAACTTTCATTTGAAAAAGATCAGGACATTCCCATACACCTGCATGTGAGCCATGCTCTTTTCCAAAATCACTTTCAAATGTCCAGTGCAGGAGATCAGGCGAAGAGTACAAACTGATGTGATCGTGAACAGCAAGTGTCATGATCCATTTTTTACCCGGGTCATACCAGAATACTTTCGGATCCCTGAAATCTTTTATACCGGGGTTCTTTAATACGGGATTCAGTGGATACTTTGTCCATGTTTTGCCTTCATCAGTGCTGACAGCCAATCCTTGTGTCTGGTAATCATTACGGCCTGCCTTCTCTCCTACCGGATCATGATATGTATAAATGGCGATCAACGGTGGATGATTATCCTTTCCGAGCCCACTCGTATTCTTCCAGTCGACAACTGCACTTCCGGAAAAAATATAGCCAAGTGAATCAGGAAATAAAGCAACAGGAAGATGATCCCAGTGGACGAGATCTTTACTAACCGCATGCCCCCAATGCATGGGGCCCCATACAGTGCTGTCGGGATAGTATTGATAAAATAAATGATACGCACCATTATAGAATACCATGCCATTCGGATCATTCATCCATTTCTCCGGTGGAGAGAAATGGAATTGCGGTCTGTGCGAATCACTATAAACAGTACTTATCACAGGTTCAACAGGACTACCTGGCTTACATTGAATGCAAGAGAGGATAGCAATCAATAAAAATATTCGCAGGTCAAATGAGTTCATATTCGGTTATTGACATTATTCATCTTATATTTTTCTAAATCAGGGGTGATCGTAGCTTGTCAAAATGGCAATTTACTGTTGAATTTTTTCAAACTCGTCGATTTTATCTAATTCAAAGATAGTGACGCCATCTTCCCGGAAATAATATGGGATTTTATATTTCGAATCCCATTCTATCTCATTGACCGTATAAGAGCTTTTTGCCTGAAAACTTTGGCCTCCGGTTTCGTTGTAACCTTTGATGATGACAAGCATTTCCATTTGAGAGAACATAAAATGCTCCTGTGTGAGACCATACAAGGGACTGGATTCATCGATATAATGGACGATCGTCCAGTTGAGGGGAAAGTAGGAAATCTTATTATTCTCAATGGTTAGTGACTGGTATTTGCGTGTTTCTTTTCCATTTTCCTCGATAACGATATTCATGAGCATACGGGCTTCGAGCTCTGTTAAAGTATGATCTCTTTCATTAGCCACACGGAACATTAATGCATAGCCTTGCTTGTATGGTGCATGCATCATGTTTTTTGAAAAACGGATACCGTGCATTAGCTTGGAAAAGCGGCCATACATCAGTCCCGTAAAAATGGCGAAGCTCATCAACCCGATCAGCGCTTCTGTTGAAGCCACCACACTGACAATGGCCGAGAGCGGATACAATGAACCATAACCTACGGTGGTCAATGTCTGGGCACTGAAAAAGGAAGCAACCAGAAATCTGTTTTTAACTTCATAGTCGGGCGTCATCCCAATGCCATTAAAATCAATCAACAGATAAACGGAAGCAAAGAACAGATTGATCAGTACATAGAAGGCCACTACAAACAAGATAAATTTGATCCAACCGGTAGTGATCAGGTTATGAAAGAGTGATTTTTTCTCTCCAATCCTGACTAGATTAAAAGTGCCGTCCTTATTGATGATCCGCTTGGTATGCCGATCGTATTGATTGGTAAATCCAAATTCGTCCCCTTTATTTTCAGGTTTATTAAAACGATTTTGTATTAGTTCGTTGATATTCATTGTCAAGCTGATTGATGGAAAAATGATGTTACTAACCAGGTGAGGATTTGTAATGTAAATCCACTACTCACCCACCCTGGTCTTATCTTCAAGTAAATATCCAACGAACATGATGATCAGGGGTAAAGCTACCACAAACAAGCTCCAGTTGACCTGCCTGAAGGCATAACGCAATACAAGGCTACCGATGAGAATGATCACAAGTATGATCAGCATGATGCTGCTAACTTCTGTACCTGCTCCAAAACTCGTGCGAAAGTTGGCTCCAATAATCACAAATCCCACCAGGAGCAGATCAAGAATCCAGAGAAGCCAGAAGAGGAAGTTCATATTACTTAGCCTAGCCTTTTGTTATTTACCCAGGCGGGGGCAAGCCTCGCCACTACAATTTTAATTCCTTAGCCTTAGCCTACATTTGCTTCTCACGTTCCTCATGTTCTCACGTCTCTCACATTCTCACACTCTCACTTTCTCACATTCTCACACTCTTTCCCATGGTCTAAACGCATTCTTCACATTTCGAAGCGGCGAAC
>JANMVA010000596.1:0-3449 GCA_031392195.1 Saprospiraceae bacterium
TCCGCTTTTTAAATCAGGATGACAATGCCCAACAAAGTGGAATTAAATCACGTGCTTACCTGGAAAGTTATGCAGGAGCTTCGGACATCATCGCTAATTACATACTGGATTCAATACCTTTCCGTCCTAAATGATAACAAAGGAGGACATAGCTAAAGTACAGACGAAGGCGAAGCAATTAAAAGCGCTGGTCATCGGCGATACGATGCTGGATAAATATATATATGGTAGCGTTGAGCGTATTTCTCCGGAGGCTCCGGTTCCGATTCTTTCGCATCAATCCACTGAACTGAAGGCAGGTGGAGCTGCCAATGTTGCATTAAATCTGGCTGCATGGGGATGTGATGTTTCTCTTGTGGGGCTCGCAGGTGATGATCCCAACGGTGAGATATTGAAATCCGTACTATCCCGGTTTGCAATCAAACATGATCTATTGACTGATGCTGACAGGCCAACGACAGTAAAGACCCGGGTCGTTGCCTCCTCACATCATTTGCTCAGGATTGATGAAGAGTCTACCAATTATCCGGAAGGCGATGCGGAACAGAAAATGGTCCATCGGGTCCTTGAAATCCTTAAGGCTTATCGTCCGGACCTGATCATTTTACAGGACTACAACAAGGGATTTCTAACCAGAAACCTTATAAAAGAGGTGATTACAACCGGAAAGAGCCTGGAATCATTTATTGCCGTAGATCCGAAAGAGCGCCATTTCTTTGATTATGGCCGTGCAGATCTACTCAAACCAAATCTGAGAGAAGCTGAGCATGCCGCTAAAATGCATCTCAGTATTAGTGATCTGCCTTCTTTGACGAAAGGCTGGAGAGAGGACATGAAAGTGGGTACGATTGCGATCACTTTGGGCAGCAATGGCATCTATCTTCAGAATGAAAAAAGCGAAGCACACGTCAAACCTGACCGGGCAATTGATGTTGTAGACGTATGTGGAGCCGGTGATGCAGTCATTTGTTCACTTGCACTATCCCTGTTGGCTGACTTTGGACTTCAGGAAAGCGGAGACCTGGCTAACCTGAGCGGAGCGTATGTGTGTTCGCATTCCGGTGTAGTCGCTGCCCGGCCTGATGAAATTATGACTTGGATATGAGGGATTTGTCTCCGGAATTGCATAAATCCATTACCGTCTAAGCCAAATGCCAATTTTTTATATTTTTGAGCATCATTCCCCTTATCTTAATCCCATATCCAAATCAAAGAACTAAAAATGTATTTTATTAAAACTAAATTCTGATAATGATGAAAGTAACTTTACGAATTTCAAGTCTTCTTTTTGTGCTCATTTGCCTGAGTACAACTGTGTGGGCACAACCTTCCAATAATAACTGCGGGACAGCCATTCAGCTTCCTGTGGGTGCCGATGAGGCTTCTGTTGTGCTGACAAATGGTGATACACGGGGAGCAACAGCTTCACCTCCAGCTAATTATTGCTTTGTCAATGATCATGATGATGATGTCTGGTATCGCATTACTCTTCCTGCTAATGTCACAGATGAAGGTATTGTCGTCAGGACTTATTTTGACAGGAGTGTCATCCCTACCGATGTTCTTGCTGTAGGTATGGCTATCTATGAAAGCTGTGGTGCCACTGCAGTAGCCACTCATTGCTTTTCAACGGGGGATGGAAGCATTGATGCTTTCACAGTTTCCGGACTTTGCAACCAGGCTAATGATGTGATCTATCTCAGAGTTTGGTCGACAGGAGCTACGGCTGCATCTCAGGGTACTTTCCGCGTAGGTGTTTATAATGCACCTCCTCCGGAAGATATCACACTTTGGACTGAAACATTCGGCGATGGCCTGGGTGACTGGACCACAGTCGGATCTTGTTCTAATCCTGATTCAAATATCAATGGAGGATTTAATTATTATCCTGATGGTATCATCGATCAAGGTGCTTACGCATTCACAGGTTATCGCGTATCGGGTCCATCCTGGTGCGATGGAGCAATGGGATATGATAGCGATTATGCTGACAATCTCGGTGTCCAGGGTAATTTTGGTGCAGGACCTTGCCCTGCTCCTCCTCAGGGATCTTTTAACCAGCAAATCCTTACATCTCCGGCTATTTATGTTGGTGATTGGGATGTAGCCGGTATTACAATGACCTTCTACCAGGCGCTCCGCAATTTTGTAAGCGATTATTACGTGGAATACCGGTCTAAAAATGCTGGTGGTGATTGGACAGCATGGACACAAAAGGAAATCAATCCTGAAGCAGATTTTCCAATCAATGCCCGCTATGCAGCTTTTGACAAGCAGCGTGTGGCGCTGATCGGTGCAGCTGATTATGATTCTCTCCAGGTACGATTCCTCTACAATGACAATTATTATTTCTGGATTATTGATGACGTCAGCCTCGTAGAAACTGAATGTTCGAACACAAAAGCTGGTGAATCCAATTTCTTTGCAGTGTCTCCATGGGTTGCTGTTCCGATAGGTCAGACGTATGACTACCCTGTCATTGCCGACATCAAGAATCTAGGTGCGTGTACTCAGACTAACGTCATATTGACTCATACAGTAACTGATTCCAACGGAAATGTGGTCTATAATACAGATCTTCTATACGGAACTCTCGTACAGGATTCACTTGCAGAAAATAAATCATTTCCTGATTTAGTAGTGATTCCGGATGTCGGATCGATATACACTGGAGATTACTTTGTTCATCAGGATATGGCTGATTTTGATTCTACAGACAATACGGTAAGCTATCAATTCAGAGTCGGTGGCAATGTATTTGCGCTTGAGAATGGATCTACGACTTCGATTACCCCTGCTGATTCAGAATGGGATCCGGGTGCTCCTCCGTCATTCACTTATGGAAATTATTTCCGTCCTGTTGAAGATGCTGAAGTAATGAGCATTTCATGGGGTGTTTCGAACACTGCGGCAATGGCTAATCAATCTGTGAATATCCACCTGTTCCAGTGGACTGACACGAATGGTGACCAGGTTGTGCAGGATGCGGAAAGAAGATTCGTGGGATCAACTCAATACACATTTACTGGTGGAGAGCCTGCGAGTGGTCTGCTGACTTCAACATTAGAAAACCTCAATTTCCCGGGTGAGCCAATCATCATGGAAGGTGGGTTCGGCTACATTGCCATGGTAGAATACCAGGCTTTTGCCGCCACTGACCCAAAAATGTTCTTGTTGGTTAGCCAGGAAAGAGATTATTCAGCTTTGAATCTTGCATTTGACCAGGCATTCGATGCCGGCTTAGTGGATCACAGATTCTTTGCTTCTATACTTGGTATTGCCAACGATGGTAACCTTTCTGAAATTGATTACAGCACAGTTGGATTTGGATTTACCTATGTTCCTGTGGTTCGGATCAATGTTGATCTTGGAGTAAATACAAATGATGAGCTTCCAACGGAGAGTCTTATTTCTGTTTTTCCAAATAGCGCTCTACGTCCAGCGCCGCC
>JANMVA010000144.1:0-6965 GCA_031392195.1 Saprospiraceae bacterium
ATTTTTGAAATCCGCACCAGAGGACCCGCGCAAACCGACTTCTCCATTATTGGCGGTAGCGGCATTGATCGCATCAGACCATGTACCATAGATCAATTGAATATTGCTCGTGGCCTGGATCAACTTTATTTGCATTTCAAAGCGTTCAGCATTGAGCGTCGCCGCATTGTACCGTCGTGTATTCGACCATTGCACAGTAAATACACCTCCAGATGAGGTGTAATCAACACTACCTAAAGGGGCCGTATTCTGTGACTGGAGATCCCTGCCCCAGGCAGAAATGATGCCTGTTGCTGCACTTCCCCCCGATATGGGAATATAACCTGAAGTAGAAGACCCGAAGGTGATATACCCATTGGGATGAACGAAGGCAGATGTGTAGCCTGTTCCGTTGAAAGTAAACGTAAAACCCAAGGGTATAGCAACCGCTGTATTATCATCCCATGAACCTGTAAAGATGTTTGTGGCTCCCGCCAACGGGGTATAACTTCCTGCAGAAGCTGCGAAAGTATAATTAGCCACCTGTGCGTGGGAAGGGCTTACGCTGAAAGAAGTAGCCGCGATTATAAGGAAAGCCAATCTCAAAAATGAATGGCAAAAATTGAAAAGTGTAGGTCTTGGTTTCATATGATATCAAATTATAAAAAGGAGACTCTTAATACATATATCCATGATAATCCACGAGGCATCCAATGCTGTCTTGAGACAACAGGCTGACAAATCAAGCTTGCATTCGAATTTGAAAAATCACTGGGTGCAGCGGTTGTTATGGTTTGATTAAAATACCTTGTTTCCGGAATATAATCTGTCCGCAATTAATCAACCGAGGGTACCGGATAGAGCCGGAATGGCAGCGTGGGGCACACTGCAGAGGGTCATTCATCAGGGTAAAGACTATATCAACCGGGACTTTTGGTGGTGTTCGGTAATAAATCTAATACTAAAAGTAATAGGTAGTATGTAGGTGGTGGTTTTTTACCCGATCACACCGAACAGTACGATTTTTTCCCTGGGAGGTATATCCTTGTTTCCCGGAAAACTTACATTTAAGTGCTAATTTCAATAATGATCTTATAACCGAAAATAGGCCATGGTCTGTTTAAGTGATTCATGCTTTAGTTGCAATGGCATCTTTCATAAATGAAAACAGATTTTTGCGTGGAAAAAAACTGATGATCCTAAACTCTTATATCCATGAAATCAGTCGTACTAATATTCTTGTGCATCATCACTGCCGGAAAAATTCTTCTCGCTCAGTCCATACAGGAGATCACCACGGGTGCGGGATACAGGCAACAAAGTTATGTCAGCCTGGAATCAGGTATTGAAAAGCTTACAGACAATACCAGCTGGGATATTGCTTTTACTGTCTATAACCCCGAAGTGGCCGGCATTTTTATCAATGAAAGTGCAGGAACAAACATGGGTCAGCCTACTCCGGAAGTTGCAGCATTTGAGACGGGTTCTGATGATTTCAGTGAACAACCCAATCCTGATATTTTATTGGACTTCCGGCTTTATAACACAGAACTGAATTGGGAGTCAGGCGCATTCAATGAGGTGCGCAATCCGGATGATCCGTTTGATTTCGGCTGGGGCATCTATAACTCCCAAACTCAGGATATAAACGGTACCCGGGTTTTCCTGATCCAGCTTCGCAATGGACAATACAAGAAAATCAAATTCCTCTCGCTGTCAGGTGATGTTTTTACTTTCAAATATGCTAACCTGGATGGCACAAATGAGGTGACCAAAACAATCAATAGAGCGGATCATGCCGGCAACACATTGGCTTATTACAGTATCCAATCTGACAATGTTATTGACGTAGAGCCGGAAGAGGATTTCGATCTGGTTTATGAAAGATACGTGACACTCCTTGCTGATCCGGGTGGATCCGGTAATTTCATTCCATATGCTGTGACCGGAATTCTCAGCGGTCTGGGGGTAGAGGTAGCTGAAGCAAGTGGAGTTGATCCTTCAACTGTGGAATATTCTGACTATATCGATAGCTTACAAACAGAGCTGGATGTGATCGGATATGACTGGAAATCATTTTCCGGTACAGAATGGTCGCTGGAGGAGGATCGTGTTTATTTTGTAAAGACCACCGACGATCGTGTCTGGAAAATCCATTTTACAGCTTTCGAAGGCAGCTTTACCGGCACGACAGTGTTCGAAAAAACAGACCTGGGAATTATATCCGCGGTCAATGATCCTGGGGCTGCCGGCATGAAAGCATTAGTTTTTCCCAATCCCATCGAATCCATTTTTCATCTCTCACTCGATGTGCCTCCATCACTTGTTTCCTCAGGAAGCTTGCATATCATTGATGGACTGGGAAGGATCGTGCAGCAATCATACCTGTCACTGACAGAAGGTTTCAACGTTTTGGAATTCAATATTAAAGATCTGCACACAGGACTTTATCATCTTAAACTTGTTGTAAAAAATCAAAGCTTTTCCCTTGGGATGGTATCCAAACAATAGATATCACTGACACCAGGACTATGTGAGGTTAATGGACAGCCTTGTTATTTTGTCTTATCATTGCCCCCCATGGAAGCCAGGATCATCGGACGATATGAAGGAAAGGAACAAGGTCCTTTGCTCATCTGCATTGGTGGCATGCATGGAAATGAACCTTCGGGTATCGAAGCGATCAAAGAAGTCCTGCAACTCCTGTCTATCGAACCATCACACAATCCATCCTTTCATTATCGTGGCAACTTTGTTGGCATCCGCGGCAACCTTCGTGCGCTCGCCGGTCAACAACGCTTTACCGATCGCGATCTCAACCGCATGCTGATGACAGAGGAGATGCTCCGCATTGAAAACAGCGATTCATTGTCTTTACCTGCGGAGGATATTGAGTGCCGCGATCTCATCGGAGCGGTAGAAGCAGAAATTGAAAACTACACGGCACCCTTTACGCTCATTCTCGATTTTCACACAACGACTGCTGACGGTGGCATTTTTACAATATGCGCCAGTGATGAGATGAGCAGGCAACTTGCATTGGGATTGCACGCTCCTGTGATTCTCGGTGTATCAGAAGGATTAAAAGGAACGACGATTGAATATTTCAACAGGCCGGCTTCCAATTGCTATTGTGTTGTATTTGAAGCAGGGCAACATGAAGATCCTTCTTGTGTACACAGGGCTATTGCAGCAATTGTTAACTGTATGCGCAATATAGGTTCTGTCGACATGCGCGATGTGGATCACAAGCATGATGGCTTGCTCATGCGTCATTCATTCGGCTTACCGAAGGTGACAAAGCTTATTTATCATTATAAAATAGAACCGGACGAAGTATTTGTGATGAAACCGGGTTTCGCTAATTTTCAAAAAATCACCCAAGGAGAAATACTCGCATCAAATCAAAAGGGAAATATCCAATCACCTTTTGACGGGCTTATTCTGATGCCCAAATATCAATCACAGGGAGATGATGGTTTTTTTATTGTAGAAAGACTCGACTTATGATCAGATCTTGAGATAAGAAGTACCCTGGATAAATGTTGAACCTTTGTTCTGCAATGGAATCGTAGTGGTTCCTACAGCCCTGGTCAACTTTACATTGCGCAAAGTGAGCACGCCGAGGTTATCAATCGCACTTCCAAAAGACGCAATACCACCGATGATCTCAAGGTTCTGGATTTCAACAGATCTCTGAACAGGGACTGTTAATACACGCTGAACATTGGCAGCCGCTTTGATCTTAATATTCGTACCGGCATCAGCCATCCATTTCCACTGACCATCACAAGTGATCGGCCCCTGCGTAATATTAATGGTGCCATCATTTAAAGTTGGGGCAAAAAGAATTGACTCATTATCATCTGCACAAAAAGAAACCGATCGCAGTGATCCGTTGCTGTTATCATCAGCCGTGGTGTTCACAAGATTACATCTTATACTCACATTATAATCTTCTACTTCACCATAGGCAAGTAATTCACATGATGTAGGAAATCCTTCCCGTTCCATTGATACTCTCATCCGCGTATTTCCTGTATTGATATTCACAGGAACAGTCAAAGAAGCTGATACGGCCGATTGAAAAGGACCCGCACTTGAAACCTCTTCAAAGTTGTCCGTAAAATCTCCATCCCTGTTTAAATCAATCCATATCTTGAGATATTCATTTTTCACTCCCTGGTTAAATGCGGGTGTGATTGTTGCTGTATAAACTCCACCTCTCGATAATGTTATGGTTTCTCCTGTATAATCGCTGTAATGAGAAGATCCGGATTGTTTCTGATAGCCCGCTACTGAAAATGTTTTAATCCATTCGAGGTTAGCGGTGCGTCCTCCGCTCTGACAATAAAAAGGTCCACCATAACAACTGCGCGTGATTGTATAATTACCAATCTGCCCATTCCATCCCTGAACCAAAATATAATAGGTCGTGCCATTTGTGGTGGGAAACGTAAGACGGCTTCCTACTGAGCAAAAATCATCATTGCCCGCCACACAAGTCAAAGAAGTGCATGATCCGGAATAAGCATTGAGCTGTGTATCGTATCCATATTGAGAACACAATGAAATAATTGTATTCTGGCCATCACCAACGAATTTATACCAGATGCCCGGAGCCTGAACAGTCACACCGCAAGTAATCGCATCTGAATCAAAATAGGCATTTAATGTACTGCCCGTTATAGAAACACCGCAATTCAAATTAATAGCTATGTTGCAAAAATCTCCATCAATCGGAGGAGCCGTAGTAAAATTCTGTACGATACAATTTGGTGTGTCTCCATTATTACCATAGGGCGTGATCTTCACATAAATCGTGCTGCCGGGAGGAAGGAAACCGGGAGGGTCAAAAGCTGTTTCATTTCCAACGTCGACATTGTTGGCAATATCTGTTCCGGTAGGTGTCGTGCCCATGGTAATCTTGTACCCTGTCTGATTGCCGATCGAATGGGCCCATCGCATGACGGCAGTAAGTGGGCAATTGAGATCACCCGGAGGAGGATTCGTCAGTGATGTACATAATGGCTGGATGTTTGGCTCGACTGTAAAGATTTCATTGATACATCCAACCGCATCACCTGCATCATTAAAGGGTACAATCTTCACGTAGATGATCGCATTGAAAGGAAGGTCGCTTACAGGATTGTATGTGGTCGCCATTCCGACATTCAGGTTGTTGACAATCTCTCCGCCATTTGGTGTAGTGCCAATGGTGAGTTTGTAACCAGAAACACCCACGATGCCAATCCATGACAGATTATCACATGATTCGACATTGATCGCTCCATCAAGAGGTGTAGAGAGATTAGTGCATGATGGTACGGAACAAATTCCGGTATTGCAGTTTGCATTATTATATGTACTGCGGATGAGATTTCCCGGCAGGGGCCCAAAGCCCAGGTTGAAATCAATTCCAACACCGCCAATGGCATGACAATAACTCATAATTGTTCCTGCATCCGGTAAAATCGGATTGTTCGGATCAAAGCATGCTGCACCTTCAGGATTCTGATTGTTATTGATGGCCCATTGATTGCCACAATCATCGATCTGTGTGTTGTTGCCATTCCAAACACATGCATGGGTGTGACGGGATCCGAGATTGTGACCCATTTCATGCGTGAGTTCCATCACATTCCACGAATACGTCGGGAAACCAACGATAGTGGTGGATAATGTTGTGCTAACGGCACAAGGACTGCTCGTTGAGCACAACACATTGATCCACGCAATACCCCCACCCAGGTTACGTGTACTCATGAAATGCGCGAGCCGGCCATCATAAGTGATTGTATCGATATGCGCACTGAATGCATATAGCACAGCCAATGTCGTATTAATGCCGGCAAAAGGATCCGTTGATGTGTACACCTTGATGTCCGATAAGGAAACAGGTATATCTTCATTCTCATACAGTGTGATCACTTCATTCCAAAGCCCCGCAACCCATGCTTCTGTAGCGGACACACTTGAACCATTGTCCTGATATGATTTATAATCAGCTTCTATATACACTTCAATGCAATTGCCCGTTGTGCGATTGTTAGAAGAATTAGTTTGCGTTGTGATGCCGGCATCAGCATCATCTGCATGACATTCGATCTGAGGAGGAACGAGGACATCGTGATCTGCGAATGCGATATAGCCCCCAATGGGTGATGGCTGAATGCGATGGTTTCCACTTTCATCGGCATAGAGAATGATCATATGATCATCGAGAATACTGACTGTCACGAGTGAATTGACTTTGCCATGAATGATCCCCCTGTAGAAAAAGTGATTTGGATTCGGATCCGCAGAGCGGCCATCACTTGTGAGAATGCGCGATGAAGGACTATAGATGTTGACGCGGTATAAATCGAGTTCTAAATGGAAAGGATCATCAAGGTGAAGTCTAAAAATGGAAGGAGCTTTTTGTTTGATCTGGGAAAAGACCTCGGGTTTCAACTGCATCGAATATCCCTGCCGGAGAAGATCAAAAGTTGATTCTTTCGCCGGAGTGCCTTCCATAAACGGGGTATATACAGTGGGGGTGTTCCCGCTGAATAGTTCGATCGCCTGCAGGGCTACAGGTTTCTGACCGTACAACAGAGAAAGGGTGAAAAGGAGCATGCCAAGCAACATGCTCTTCCTCATGTACATACAAATCATCAAAAAAAATATTGATCCTAAACTACCGTTGAGGCTGCTCTATTTGGGTGTGTTGGGTTATGCAATTCCAACGGTAAGACGCTAATTTAATTTATAATTGCCTAATAATCACCTCAAAACAAATATTACTTGTTTCATGGTAAGAAATAAATGTAAATAATTCATATTTGAATTATCTCTTTTGCTTCAGATCATATTCTTTGTTTCATTTTTTTCTCTTTCGTCGTAATTTTTTTGTCAAAAAAGTAATTTCATCTACATTAACGAAGTTGGTCGTGGTGAAAAATATTTCTGAAAAGGTTCATGTATTTATTCTTTATCTCCAAAAA